>JAGVHJ010000491.1 GCA_020056645.1 Desulfobacterales bacterium | reverse complement strand
GAAAATTTTAACCGCAGGAATACATAGAAGTATTTCGAGGATTAAAATTTGAGCCTGACGCAGAAATCGGGAAAAAAGAGGGTTTTCGTTCAGGCACTAACTATTCAGCAGCGATTCATCAAGATGGCGAAAAGCCCGTTTTGTTCGTTCCCTATTTTTTCGGGAGCGTCTGGGTATCCCAGAATGAACGGTAATTTTTGACACTGAATTCAATAAGCATAATCGTTTCCTCATTTTTACATCATATTTTGCACAAAGATTCATTTTGTCACCCAATATTCATTCCATCTGAAGTCAAGCACTGAATCCATTCTCTATTCTTCGCTTACCCCAACCCATTTGTTCATCGTTTGCATCCCGCTTATTCTCTGAAATGAAACCTCTCCCCCTGTCGCAAAGCTGAAAAGAAAACGTATAGGTATTCAAACACGATTTCGCCGTCCATCACGGATGACGCCAAGCGTTTTTTTAATTATTTAAAACCATCATTCATTATTCAAGGAGAGATTTATGGACCAAGGAAACACGATCAAGTCAAAGCCGAACAAGGACGATGGGGCGGATTTCAAGATTAGCTTGAATGTATCGGTTCCCCCCATGGATGGAGCGGAGGTTCCGAAGATCATGGCCTACACGTTTGATTCGAAAAACCGGCTGGTGGAGGCCAAGCCGGTTCCCGGAAGGGAAGGGGGGCGGCTCGAATTTGTCCTGAAAAGCCGGATAGCCAATGAGAGCATCCGGGTGATTGTGGGGCCCCTCCTGGAGGTGGCTGGGGAAGAGGATAGAGGCTGTATCGCAACAAAACTGCCAAACGGCGTTAAGCCCACACCCGCAGTCACCCCAAAAATGGTCCTGGCCAAAGGGGGTGTTGAGACAAAACTTCGGCTCTCCACGCCGGGTCTGGAGAAGGAGATCCGTCTGAACAAGGAGGATTTGCTGAAGTGGCTCATCTGCCGATGCACGGTAAAGGGCCGCCTCGTGAAGGAAATGCCGTTGCCGGACGGCACGGTCAAAAAAATGGGGGTTTGCCAGGCATGCGTCTATATCTGGGAGGTGGACCGGTGGTATTTTATTCTTCAGCAGCTGCCCGAACGCGAGCTCCTGAGAATCCGGGATGAGCTCATCGAGGTTATCGAACGCTGGCCCCCACCCCCATGGCCGCCGGTCGGGGACCTAGGAATCGCGGGCCCCGTTCGGCCCACGCAAGCATCAATGGCGGCCCCGTTCCAGGCATTGAAGAAACGGAACACCCTTCTTTCCGGTATGGATCAATCGGTCAGACAGAAAAAGCTTCAGGAGCTTGATTCCATCTTTACCGCCCCCTCCATCGTCTCGTTGAGACGAGAGATGCTGATGAAGGCGGACCTTCTCCTTCCCTATCTCTGCTATTTTCCGTGGATATACTCCTATCTGCACAAGGATTTTCTCACCTGCGCCTGCACCGATTCCGAAGGCTACTTTCAAAAAAATATCTTCTATAGGTGCGGCGGCGATAAGCCCGATCTCTATTTCACCGCCTATCAGTGCATTGATGGGAACTGGGTGACCTTGTATGATCCGGGAATGCGCTGCCACGTATACTGGAATTATCAATGCGGCGCCGATGTCCTGCTCGTGACCCATGAACCTGGAGCCAAGGTCTCCTTCGACGATAATATCGATCCGCCCACGGGCGTTAACACCTGGGTCGAGCCCCACGGCATCGGCAGCGTCAATCTCTTCGATATTAATAATGGGGACGGCACCATCTCATACTCTTACGAGGGCCAGACGATTCAACACGCGCCCTTTGGCGCTTACCTTGGGTTCAGGATGGGACGGAGCAACACCATTCCCAACAATGATGTCTTTTACTACCGCATCCAGTACCGGAAGGGCCTCTCCGGGGATTGGCATGAATCGTGTGAACCGGTGACCCGGCACTACATCCATGAAGAAGATGACAAGATCACCTATCCGGCCCTCTCTCTGGGACCTGTCGCGGTGAAGGGAAAACATCTATACCGCTTCAGGCCCAAAAGACCCTATGACCTGGACAACACGCTGGACAAGATCAAGGATCAATGGCCTGATGAGACGTGGTTCGGTTCGGATTTGTATGCGGGCTATCTGAATACCACCCACTTTCCCGGAGGTGTCGAAAACGCCCATGGGCTCTATCAGATAAAAATCGAGGTTTACGATGCCGCAGGCGATATCGCCCATCCCTATGGTGTGAATCCCAAGTTTCATTTTATCATGCCAAGCACCTCGGACGCCTCTTCGGAAGACACGGAAACCATCCTTGCGCCTCTGGCCTACCGGGATGGAGATGGGTTTGTCTTTAATATCGCCGTCGACAACCGCTCTTGTTCGGCCTCCATCGATATTCCGGTTGTGGGCGGTGTGGTTCAGGAAACATTTGGGTGCGGATTCCTGAGATACGAGGCGGGGGATAGCGTCAACGTCGCTTTCCACGCCAGCCATCCGGGAAACAACGCCCTGGTTAGCTTCACGCTGAAGCGGGGAGATACCGATCCCAGCGGCATGGGCATGAGCATGAGCTGGAAGGAGGTGGCGAGCTCACTCTATGTGGGAAATTACACCAATGACAATGACGGCGACTTCCATCGCACCGTGCCTGTGGGAACCCTTCTCGGTTCCTGCACCAATGCGGCTTTTGCGGAGAGTCTCTATGTTTACGCCAAGGCCTTCAACGGATGGAGCCGGATCGCCTGGTATGATGGACGATCGTATGACGCGAGCGGCCTGAACGCCTTTGCCTTCGCCCTTGATGAGTCGGGCGAATAGGCCGGTTATTTTTATTGCTTGGTGTCGCAGGCTATCCCCCCTCGTTCCTCCCAGCGTCGGCTGCTCTCACCCGCCATATCGGTGAGAGCAGCCGGCGCGTTCATCTGTTTAAGACCGGAATATCTTCATGGCTTCTATGGAGGCCCTGTCAGGGGGGAATCTTATCCGCCCGGATGGCCTATTTTACCATGCCAGACGGCACATACCGCACACTCTCGGTGGTTTTGAATGGCAAAAAAGGGTTGAAGCGATAATAATGCTTGCTTTTTTTTGATAAATCTATCATTTGAATATTTAAGAATCTATGCAAATAATATAATTGATACTAAAGCATAGGTGATAAATTGTATCTCAGGAGGTGCAGTGATGAAAACACAACTATTAAAAATCGTGCTTGGAATTTTATTGTTAGCCGGATTCGCGGTGAGCGCCCAGGCGGTGCCGCTGATGGATACCTCTATCGCAGATCCAGCCGACAACTCGTGGATTATCAGAAACATTTCAGGACTCGACTACCTGGTTACTAACCGGCAGGGTGGAGCGATGGACCAGGCCTATAACGGATATGCCGGGGCTGGACCCAACTGGACAGGCTTTTACATCGGGACTATTTCCGGAGAGAAGACAGCGAGGGGTATCCAGCCAGTGAATGAAAGTGATGATCTCCTGGCCGTCTTGATTTCATACTATCTCGGGGACAGTTATACTGTGGACACCTCAAAAGTAAACGCTCCTGCTACGGTATCTCCGGATGGAAGGCTCACACTGACATATGATAGCCTGTTTGAGGCGGCGCCAGACGTCACTTCAGGCACCTGGACCGTCACCCAGCCCCTCTCTTTTTATACGGTCAAAGAGGCAAATGAGTTTGCTCTCTATTATGTGGATCCAGCGGCCTCCTCTGGAAGGTGGTCCACCGAGCATCTGTTGAATAACGGCAATCAGGTGCCTGAAATCTCCCATTTCACGGCGGTTTTCAGCCCAGGGATTCCCGTCCCCGAGCCCTCAACCCTCGTGCTGTTGGGCCTGGGATTCATCGGCATCGTTGGATGGGGCCGGAGAGCGGGCCGTTAGAGGGAAGAATACTCTGTTTCACCCGTAGATCCCGTCTCGCCGCCGGACACCCTACAGGTCCGGCGGCAAAATAAGGGAAACTCCGTGTGCGCCGTCTGAAGCCTTGATCTTCATAAAAGAGTCTGATTTCGGGGGGAAATTTTTTACACCATCCAATGTGACCGGATATTTTTCCAGGGGAATCGCATGTAGAATAGGGCTTGGTGAGTGATTTAAGTAATAATTTGAATTAATTATCAATGCCTCCGGCGGCCCACTTATAAAAAGCGGGGCAAATAGGTTTTTAGATGGTGTTTATGGAACCTTTATTTTAATATGTTTGGCAACCTTTTCACTCGATCTTCAAGTTTTTAGGAAATTTGTTCAAATCCAAGGCGGAAAAAAATTTTGACCGCAGGAATACATGGCGTATTT
>JAGVHJ010000057.1 GCA_020056645.1 Desulfobacterales bacterium | reverse complement strand
CGGAGCGGCGGCTGATCGAAAATTTTGTAAACGTGAGAAGCCTCTCGTTTCAAGATAAGCTTTCGGCCCTTTTCCACTCACCCGAGGGAAAGAAATTTTTCGAGGAGAACAGATCCTTGCATGGGTTCGCCAAAGAGGGGCCGGAAAAGATGATAGCCCTTTTTACAGACGGGAAAAAGCACAGGGCCGAGGAGATATCGGCCCTTCCCGGATCAGGTAGGGAACCGGTGATGGAAAAACGAGCGGGCCCTTTGTTGGGAACGATCGCGGATAGGCCAGGGAAGCTTTATTTAGAGGCGGCGGTTCCAGAGGAGAAGGGGGCGGAGGCGCTGCTTCAGGAGAGCCGTATCAAATGGGCCGACAAGGTCGTGACCCTTCTTTCCGCAAACAGCGAGCTCTTGATAGATAGAGAGACCTTTCATGGGGATATAAAAACATTCATTGAAACGCTTCTCCAGAGGCCGGACCCGCTTGAAAAAAAGACGGCCCCTTTGCCGCCCCAGGAGAGCTTGCTCTTGGAGTCACAGGAGCGCTCCTCCCCGGTTCTTCTGAAAGGTTCCCTGGGCGTCTCTCTACGGATGATGTCGGAGATCGTGAGGGAGATGGCCCTTAAATCCGATGCTCCCGATAGTCAGATGGTGGAACGTTTCATCAAAAACAGCGGTCTCTCCTGGGAAAACAAGCTCCTGAATCTGGCTGACAGTGAGACCGGAGCATTGCCAAAGAGGGCGGCGGTCGAGATGATGGAATCGGATTTGAAGGGTCTGGCTCTCTCCACGCTCTCCCTGGCCCATGAGAAACCGGATGAGGCACTCTCCTTGGTTAAAGGGTTTCTGGAGAGCTTGGAAGAGCTTCAGCTGATCAACCGGTATTCCGGTGAGGCCACGGGCAGATACCTGGTTCCCTTCCCCGTCATGTGGCATGAGCAGATACGGTTCGGGCAGCTCCTGATCGACCTGGGCAAAGAGACCGATAAAGGGAAGCCGCTCAAGGAGCGGGTCATCAAGGTTCAATTGCTCCTCGAACTCTCCAACCTGGGAGATGTGAGGGCCGATTTTTCGATCTATAAAAAAGCTGTTAGCGGCCTTTTTGGGGTGGGGGACCCACAGGTGGGCGCGATGGTTAAAAAGGAGCTTCCCGGCCTGGAAAAACGGCTTACAGCGTTGGGGTATAAGGTTTATGGGATCGATTGCGAGGTGGTCAGCCCGGAACTTCTTTCCACAACCACCCTCACGGATCAACTCATTGATCATGACGCGAATCGGGTCTTGAACCTTTTGATTTAAAAGGAGTTTTTAAAGATTTATGGTTCCGGATAAAAAGAAAAAAAAGGCGGTGGCGTTGAAGTATGATCCGGGGAAGAGCCCTGTTCCTAAGATTTCCGCAAAAGGAACCGGCGCCATCGCGGACAAAATTATCGAGATCGCCCGGGCCGCCGGTGTTCCCGTTCAGGAGGACAGGGATCTGGTGGAGGTCCTTTCGAGGCTCAACATCAATGAGGAGATTCCGCCCGAGGTATATGTGGTGGTCGCGGAACTTCTTGCCTTTGTCTATGCCATGAACGGCAAAATCAAACGCTGAAACTCTCCGGAGAGGGTATTTTTTGCCGGTCGTCAATTCAATCCCCCATTTCCGTCAAAATCCCATCCATGGCCGAAACCCCTTTCCAGGGCGTCAAAACACGAAAACACTCAGGCTTTCTGGGACTCTTTCCACGGATATATCCTTCCGGGCCGTTAGCTTTGGGAACGTGCGCCCCTTCTGGCATTTTTATTGCAGAAATGGGTATCGAGAGGTTGTCTAAAAAAGGGGGTGGGTCCGATTTGTAAGTGGACCGCAGGAAGAGCGTTGGCGAATAAACAAGGATAAAAACATGATCCTTCAGATGACACGGCCCGTTCAGGCGGGATTGAGGCAGGAAAGAAAATATGAGGTCAACTCCAACCATCTGGCCAATGGGGATACGACCGGATTCAAGAAAGACCTCCTCTCCTTTGACAGCATGATGAAGGCCAATCTGTCGGTCGATCTGACCCAGGGAGATGTCATCTCCACCGAAAACAAGCTCGATATGGCTCTTTTTGACGAGGGTTTTTTTAAAGTAGAGACCCCTGCGGGAGTCCGCTACACCCGAAACGGCAATTTTCATCTGGATAACCAGGGGCGGATTGTGGACTCCCTGGGCCATCCGGTGTTAGGGGAGGCGGGGGGGCCCATGGTGGTAGATGGGACCAACCTCTATGTCTCCGAGGGTGGCGACGTGGAAGTGGATGGGGAGATTATCGGGCGGTTGAGCGTGGTTACCTTTGAAGATACGAAAAAAGTCGAAAAAGAGGGTTCCGGCTATTTTATTTATAAGGGAGATCCGGCCGATGAAATACCGCCCCAGAACATTCTCGTGAAACAGGGCTCTCTGGAACGGTCCAATGTCTCTGTTGTGCAGGAGATGACGGAGATGATCGATATTTATAGGATGTATGAGGCGTCCCAGAAGATGATGCAGACATTCGACGAGGTGGATGGCCGCACGATCAACGAGGTGGGAAAGCTTATGTAAAAACGGCCCGCGGGAATTTTAGGACTCACTGCAAAAGAGTCCTTGGCGCGGAGCATGGCCGGAGCGGCTCCGGTGGTTTGTTCAAGAAAGCGTATGACTCGATGTTCAAGTTTTTGTTAATTTTTCCAACTCCGGCGTTGGAAAAAAATTTTGATCCTCGAAATACCTCATGTATTCCTGTGGTCACAATTTTTTTCCGCCTTGGATTTGAACAAATTTCCTAAAAACTTGAAGATCGAGTATGACCAAGCAGCATAAAAGG
>JAGVHJ010000386.1 GCA_020056645.1 Desulfobacterales bacterium | reverse complement strand
CCCGCAATGCAATGATGATGAATTGCTCTGTTTGATGGCTGATTGGATGGTTCTTGAAGGCCGCTATGGTGACCTGAGTTATCGCATCTATGTCGGCAGGGGTTTCTTTTCTTATAAGCATTTCAAGCTCCAATATGTCTGGGCGATTCTATGGATGCCAACTATAATGGGCCACAGAAGCATAGATCCAAAATGATATCTGAATACAAGGTGCGAATCGGTATATGTGACTGCGCCGCCAATGACCTTTCCGCGCAGCGCCGCCGCCCTTCTCGGGATCGGCTTTAAGACGGTTATGCGCCACACACCAAGCTACGGAACTCTGTTCGCCCTCAAAAATTCGTGAACAAGCCAAAGCACATCGCCTTTCTTGTCAAGGTGCGGCACATGTCCACAGGCAACGATAAGCTCCATTCTGGCCGGACCGCGAACGCCTTGTGTTATGCGGCGCGGGAATTCACAGGACCCAAATTCATCAGAATCACCGTGAATGGCCAAGACGGGACAGTGAATTTTGCTTAAGTAAGGGTCGAGCGACCAATCCCGAAACTCAGGAGACAACCACACCTCCGTCCACGCCTCCAGCACCCACTTGGCCCGCTCGCAGTGCCATTTTGACAGCCTCGAAAACTGAGCTTCATTCTCGAAGCCCTGCTTGGCAGCCTGGATTTCGGAAAGCGTCCGTTCCTCTACAAACGCCTGGGCGGACTCCGTAATGACTGCGACACACCTATTACCGGGGGTGGATGCAGATACCAGCGCCATCCCACCGCCAACGCTATGCCCAAAAAGCACATAGTGGCCGAGCCCAATCGCATTCACCACCGCTGGCAAATAGATCTGCGCCTCTTCATCAATGAATCCGGTCGTAGCGCGATCTGTTCGTCGTGATGATTTGCCGAATCCAAGGCGGTCATAGGCAATGACAGGACGGCTCGTTTCGGTTGCCAAGGCCGCTGGGAAATCTCGCCACAATTCAACAGAACCCAATGAATCATGTAATAGAACAATTGGGTGACCCTCTGCGCTGTCCGGATTCCATTTCCGAACGAAGATGCTTCCACCAGGAACCTTCACCAGAAAGTCACTGATTTTCAATGCCATATCTATTCCATATACCTTTCCGGGGCCTCCTCCTTGCCGCCTGGATATTATCTTGAATGCAAACCGAGTGAATCATAATGGGATTTAACGAATAGTGTTTTATGAGACACCCCTATTATACTGAATCGAAAAAATGCGCTAACTTTTTCAGGAAATATAATAAAAATCAAGGGAAATATAAAAGGGATGCGCTAAAGATCCGCGCTGATGCGCACCGCGAATCAAAATGAGATGGATACCGCCGCGATATCGTCATGGGGTTTGAAGCGGGGATAGATCCGGCACTCTGGATCGGATCGCTCGATCTTCCGCACATGATCTCTCAAGGCATTAAGCCCGCCTTGGAGATAGAGGGCCACAAAAAGATCGAAGTCCTGCTTCTGTCCGGGGTCTTTTGAGGGAAGAAAGAGCCCGTCGGTGAAAAGGAGAATGTGCCGCACACGATTTCTGGAAGTCTTGCCGGTGTTGAGAAAACCTGCATATCCAGCTTCTCCGTTGAGAACGCCATAGGTCACGTTCATCTCTTTCCTGACCTTTCTGATCTGGGCCTTTAGCAATTCGAAAATCTTCTCTTCACCCGTTGAGCCGGCCAGATTTTTCCACATCAGCAGGGTCTGCCGGTCGTGGTCATAGGTCGTCACGGGGATGCGGTAACTCCCATCGTCACAAATGAGGAGAAGCAGAGAATCTCCGATCTGCGCCCATTCAATGTGGGTGTCGCTGACGCGGACAACGGCGCAGCTGGTGCTCCACAGGGATGCTCTGTCGGACATGTTGACCCCGGAGGTGGCCATTTTCTCGTAAATGGCGGTGTTGGCATTGCGGGCCAGCCCTTCCAGGGAAGCATCGTTTTTCAGAAACATGTCCCGGGCGATGCGTGAGGCGAAAAAACCGCCGGTCTTATCGTTTTCATAGGTGGTGCGGTTCAGGCTGGTGGCCCCGTCAAAGACTCCGAACAGATTCCCGTTGAGCGAAACTGCGTCTTCGTTGATCCGGCCAGATCCTTTTTCGTGAATCATCTGAGTTTTCATAAAGATAATAGCCCCTTAAACGTTGATCATGACGATCCTTTTTACGTTGCTTTAAGGGGGGCAGTCAAATTGATAATTTCGATCAGAAGCGTGCGTTGCATTGAAGGAGGCCGGTACAAATTTCAGATGAGGGAGCGGTAGAGCGATTCCGTGCGGTGGAAGACCCGCTCCCAACCGTAAGCACCCTGAATCGATTCTATATACCCAGAGTCCTGGGGCGATGTCCCGGTGCATTTTTCCATCTGACGCGCCAAGGCCTCCGCCAGGATATCCCGAAGCCGAGGCAGATCCGATTCGAATGGCCTGTCAACGGTTTGGAGGGGAGGCAGGTGGAAAAGCTCGCCCCAATCTCCGACTAAACCCGACACAAGCTCCCGGATGCCCGGAAGATCGGAGGCGACAACAGAACAGCCCGACGCAAGGGCCTCGATGATGACCAGGGGTGAGCCCTCAAAAAAGGAGGGCAGCACAAAAAGATGGGCCTTTCGCATCAGCGCCCCAAGATCGCGGGGCGGGATCGCTCCCAACACGGTGATTTTTCCCGGCGCGTTTTTAGCCGCTTCCCGGAGCCGCCTCATGGACGCCTCTGACCCCGATCCCGCCAGAAATAGCTCTATTGGCAGATGACGGAGCCTGTCATGGGCCAGGGTCTCCAGCAGAAGGAAAAGGCCCTTGGCGGCGGAGATCTTGCCGGCGTAGAGGAGCGAAAAAGGGGGCGGAGGGGTTTTGACCGATGGATAGAAGAGCGCTGGATCAAATCCATTGTGCGCCACATGGATTTTATCGCCATCCATGCCATAAAGCGCTTGGATCTCCCTCTTCTGGCCCAGCCCCAGGGCCAAGACCATATCGACTTTCGGAATGTCCCGGACCACTTTTTCCGTGAGGCGCGGTACGTTCTGGAATTGCCGAAGCTCTGTTCCGTGACAGGTCACAACCAGCGGAATCTCCGGGAAAGCCCTCCTTGCCAGAGCGCTCATGAGCCACAGATGGTTGCTGTGGATGATATCGGGCCTCTTTTTTTGAACGGCTCCCCGAATGACGCGTTCGAAGATTTCCTCATAAGTCTCAATCTGAGGGCCCTTCATATCCCTGAAGCGGGTGCTGGGGTAAGGCATTTCGTCGCTCATCCCTGGAATCGGGAAAAGAAGGGGCTCCTGATCAAAAATGACCCAATGGATCGAATCCGCCCCGATCCCCCTCCCATCCATGGGCCTTTTTGCGGAGCAGGCCGCCACCAGGGAGGCTTGATGACCGGCCTTTTCAGCCTGGCGAATCATGGCTCGCGTATAGACACCGCTCCCAGTGGAGCCCGGCACCTGGCTCAAGAGATAGAGAATCTTCATGAGAGACCGATATTAAAAACCTTTAAAATAAATATGGTGGATGGGCTCTCTTCAGGCTATTTGTCTCTTTTCCATTTGAGCTGAAACTCAACCTCTTCTTCCGCCCCGCTTCGTTCATGCTCGATGCTGATCTCGGCATCGGGTGGAATGACAAGCCGCTCTCCCGAGACCTGTATCCGGAAGGGCTCTTCCTTTTCAATGGCGTCGGCCAATCTCCTGAGTTTCAGGGCGAACTGTTTCGCGGTATATTTCTTTTCGACATCCCGTTTTCGTTTTCCTGTTTTTTCGGCCATTTTTTTCACCTGTGTTTGGGGTGTGGTGCCTCATGGTCCAAGATCCCTTCCTTAACGCTCAATCCGATATTGACGTTTTTTTAAGCTTTCGCTTTATCGAGAATCGTCTATTCAAGGCAAGCCCACCATCCTATTTGGCAACCTTTTTAAAAGGTTGGCTCACGGCAGGGCCCGCCGGAGGCTTAAAACAAATGATGTTTCAGTTATTTCTTTTCATAAGAGGCCTTGACAACGGAGGTGATCCCGCCCCTTGCCCGAAAATCTCCCGTAACCGTCATGTTCTCCGGATCAAGAACCCCCACCAGATCGTCCAGTATCCGATTCACGACGTGTTCGTAAAAAATCCCCACATTTCTGAACTGGAGCAGATAGTATTTGAGGGATTTCAACTCCACGATTTTGTTTCCGGGCCTGTAAGCGATGATAATGGTGCCTACATCCGGAAGCCCTGTCATGGGGCAGACAGAGGTGTATTCGGGCTGTTCGATGGTGATGTCGATGCTTCGTTTTCCCTTGTACTGGTACTCAATGGTTTCAAGAATGGTCGCCTTAACTTTTTCGGGCGGTTCAATGACATAGGGAAGTGCGTATGTTTTGTTGATGGTCATATCTGTTTATTCCTTTTTTAAGATCAATCGAATTTCATTCGTTATCAAATCATTTTTGGAAAATTTATTGCTTAATTCCTTGGGTATTTCAATCTCTTTTACTTGGTAAAGATCCTTTTTTGCAATTTTGAAACCTGCTTTTTCAACAAGCGCCAAGAACGCGTCGACCTTCACGCGGTTGAGCTTTTGATATTCTGAAATCAGATAGGCTTTTACCTTTTCAAAGGAGTTGTTTTGATACAGGATATCTTTCTCCTCATCGGAAATCTGGTCTTCGGCGGACAAAGCCTTTTGCAGAAAAGTGGTTTCATCATAGCGCAAGTGCGCCCAAGGTTCATCGATCACCCGCTTCAAATGGGACCCATAAGGGGAATAAAACAAGGGCTCAATCTGAATAAAACAGACGCCATTGGGCTTTAAAAGACGATGAATTTCATTCAGATGGCCCCGTATATCCGCCACATGCTCAAAGACCGACCACGAATAAACGCCATCAAAACTAAAATTTTCAAATGGCAAGGGCTGGTTCTCTTCAAGTTGGAAAAAATGTAACTGGGATGGAAGCGTTTTAATGCCGATACTCTTTGCGGCCGATTCCGGCAACAATTGGAAAGCAGAGGTTAAATCAACCCCTGTTACGTTAAATCCGGTTTTATGTTGAACCCCCAAAGCCATAATCCCATCTCCACATCCGAAGTCGAGGATGCGGGGAGCAGGATCGCTGATGTGATGTTTCAGATTTTTTGAGACGATGGTTGCAGCGTAATCGTAATGACTCTTAAACCAACTATCTGAGATTGGGGAACCCGCACAGAGTGTATGAAGGAGACGCAGAATTTTTCGGGCATACTCTTTTATGGGGTTCACAGCCTGTTTTCTCCTTGGTACCGGGTAATCGTTGCCGGGCATCATACCATTAAAAATTCAATTTTCATCAAAAAAATATCCTGGGCCTGTTTTTCGGGGTTGTCTTCGGATAAACGTGGGTCATGGGTCGACCGATTCGACCCTTTTCAAGGGAAAAAAATGCTTTAAACGGTGTTTTTAACCATGATCAGTCAGGAGAATGCCATTCTGCGGGGCTTTTGGGTTTGACAATCCCATAAAGGTTTGATAATCAGCATCTTTCTTAACAAGTTTGCAGGGGAGGCCTGGTTAAATACCAGGAAGATGATATAAAACCATTTGGGAAGGAGTCGTTCAAATCGATTTTTCCCGAGGAGATCCAATGGACGATTTTTTACAGACTATAAGAAACAACAGCATGGATAAAAAGTTTAATAAACCTCGCAGAAACTACGGGGAAAACAATTCGTTCCCCGCGATCGACAAGCGGACAGGGATTGATAGAAGGGATGTCGCCCTGAAAAAATCGAATGCTCAGGTTTATGAAGGTCTGGAATCCATCAAGAATATCATGGAAGACATGGTAGAGAATCAGGAGCAGATTTTTTTTGTTCAGGAGCGTCACTCTTACACCCTGGAGAGGCAGGCCAACGTTCTCGAGAAGATGTCTTATTTTCTTGAAAAAATCACCGAACGGCTGATGAGCGGCGATATCCCGCAGCCTGTTTCCGGGCCGATTCGCTCATCCGATCCTTCTCTTTATAAGATCACCACTTCAAAAAAACCCAATGGCCCGGATAAGAAAATTATTCTTGAAATCATCGAACGGATGAGAAACGACGGGGAGACCTATCACACCATCGCCCAGTTTCTTGCCCGGGAGGAGTTCCCGACTTTTTCTGGCAAGGGCGACTGGCATGCGCAAACCGTTCACCGGCTTTGCCAGCGGATCGACGCGAAAAAAGTATCGGGTTGAAGCCCGTTTTTTTTAGCCAGCTACTCTGGTTGATACCCGGCCTTCGTTAGATATTGATCCCACTCCATGGGGAGGAGAAATTTTTTTTTCGTATTGCACTCTTTGCAGGCGGGAACCACATTCCCCTTGGTGCTTTTTCCGCCCCTTGAGATGGGAACGATGTGATCCATGGTCAGATCGGCGGGCTTCTCCGGCTTGCCGCAATAGTGGCACACCCCTTTGGCGCACTTCCGTTTCCACCACTGGGAGTTTCTAAGCTCCCTGGCTTTCCGTTTTTCCGTTTTGAACCCGTCATCATCCAGGAAATCGAAGCCGCCCATCTCATTCCCCTTTGCATTCAAGATGACGCCAAGACGGCAAGGAGGAGCCGACGACGCGGCCAACAACGGTCGCGCCTTGAATGCGAATTGGAATCATCAATACCCCAATTTCCGCAAGGCCCGTGTGTCATCGCTCCAGTTTTTCTGAACCCTCACCATGAGACTGAGAAAGACCTTGGCGTTCAGGAGCCGTTCGATATCTTGCCGGGCCTCCTGTCCGATCTGCTTGAGCTTCTCCCCGCCTTTCCCGATGATGATCCCTTTCTGGGAATCCTTTTCCACATGGATCACGGCGTGGATCACGGCGTTTTTGTTTTTCATGGAAAAACCGTCGATGGTGACGGCGATGGCATAGGGAATCTCCTGGCCGGTGAGCCGGAAGGCTTTCTCCCGGATCATTTCAGCCACGATAAACCGCTCCGGCAGATCGGTCAAGGTATCTTCGGGAAAGTAGGGAGGGCCTTCGGGAAGAAGGGGCTCCATTTTTTCCATGAGAAGCGCCACCTGATCCCCGTGTTTGGCCGATATCGGGACGATCGACTCGAAGGCGTGCCGGGAGGCCCAGAGATCAATGAGGGGTAGAAGAAGGTGTTTTTTGATCCGGTCGATCTTGTTCACCACCAGAATGACCGGTTTCCGCAACCCTTTAAGGGACCTGACTATCAGCTCTTCTGGTTTCTCTTTGGGTATTTCCGCGTCGATTACAAAAAGGATCAAGTCCACATCCTCAAGGGTCGACAGGGCCGCCTCGACCATTTTCTGATTCAAGAGCCCCTTGGGGGTGTGGATGCCTGGCGTATCGATGAATGCGATCTGGGCATGGGGCCTATGCAAGACACCCAGGATGCGGTTCCGCGTGGTCTGGGGTTTCTGGGAGGTAATCGAAATTTTTTCGCCGATCATCCGGTTTAAAAGGGTCGATTTTCCCGCATTGGGCGCGCCGATGATTCCGGCGAACCCGGACCTGAAGATCGATGGACCGGAAAGGGTTTCACTCATCTGTTGCTCCTTGTTGAGGCTCTGTTTCGCTCGTCTGACAGAGGGATAGAATCTCGTCCCACAGGCGCTCCTTTCCCATGCGTGTTTTGGCCGAGAAGACGATCACCGCTTCCGGGGGCATGGCAAGGGCCTTGGAAAGCCGTTTATGATGATCGATCCGTTTGATGGTGGAGAACTTGTCCGCCTTGGTGAGGACGATGATCCGGGGAATCTGGTTATAATCGAGCCAGGCGATGAGATCCTTTTCCGCTGGATTGGGCTCATCCCGCCGGATATCCATGAGCAGCACCACACCCTTCAGCTCCTTTCTCGACGTGAGATAGGTCTCGATCATCTTTCCCCAGGTCTTTTTAATGGCGGCGGGAACCCGTGCGTACCCGAATCCCGGCAGATCCACGAAAGAGAGGACCTGATTGATATGAAAAAAATTGATCAGCTGGGTTCTTCCGGGGGTGGAGCTGGTCTTCACCAGGTTTTTCCGGTTGACCAGGGTGTTGATGAGGGAGGATTTCCCCACGTTTGATCGTCCGGCGAAGGCGATCTCCGGAAGCACGGTTTCCGGATATTGGGGGGGCTTGACAGCGCTTGTGATGAATTCGGCTGATATGATTTTCATTGGTTGAGGTATCTCTCAAGCCGGTTCATGCCTTCTCTTAAGTTTTCAATGGAGTTGGCGTAGGAAAAACGAAGGTGGCCCTCTCCCCGCTCCCCAAAGTCAATTCCAGGCGTCACCCCCACATGGGCCTTTTCAAGAATGTCAAAGGCGAGCTTCAATGAATCGCCCGAGAGATGGTTCGCGTTCGCGAAGATATAAAACGCGCCAGTGGGCTCTCGGGGAATGAGAAACCCCAGCTCCCTCAACCGTTTAATCATGAAGAGCCTCCGCTCATTATAGATGAGCCGCATCCGGGCCACATCCTCCCCGGCCTTTTGCAGAGCGACGATTCCCGCGATCTGAACGGCGGAGTTGGCCGATATGAAAAAGTTCTGCTGAAGTTTCTGCATAGGCCGGATAAATTCCCTGGGGGCTATCAGGTAGCCGAGCCTCAGACCCGTCATGGCGTAGAGTTTGGAGAAGCCGTTCAATACAAAGGCCTTATCCGTGAATTCCAGGATGGAGTGGTCTTTTCCCTCGTAGGTCAGGCCATGGTAGATCTCGTCGGAAATTACGAACAGATTCCGCTCCTCCGCGAGTTCGGCGATCGCCTTGAGCCGTTCCCTGGAGAGATGGTTCCCGGTGGGATTGGCGGGCGAATTGACGATGATCGCCTTGCTCTTTTTCGAAATTTTTTTTTCAATGGCGCCGGTATCCAGTTGAAACCCCTCTTCCGCATGAACCGGAACGGTTACCGGGAGGCCCCCCATGTAGGTGATGAAGTTGGGATAACAGGCATAGTGGGGATCGGAGAGGATCACCTCGTCCCCCTCTTCGATCAGGGCGGAAAAGAGGAGGAACATGGCCGGAGAGGTTCCCGATGTCACGATGATCTGGTCTGGGTCGATCACGCCGGTCCCATAGGTGCTCTGGTAGTGGGATGAGATGGCCTCTCTCAACTGAAAATCTCCCAGGCTGTGGGTGTAGTGCGTGTTTCCCCCGTCCATGGCTTTTTTAACAGCCTCCGTGATGCACGAAGGGGTGTCGAAATCGGGTTCCCCCACCTCCATGTGGATCACGTCGATCCCGGCCCTTGCCATGACATTGGCTCGTTCGAGAACCTCCATCACGATAAAGGGTTTTATGTGCGCCGTTCGCCTGGTGATCATGATGTCCGCTTAAATGACCTTGTTCAGTGAATACTCGATAATCCCCTCGGCTCCCCGCTTGATGAGATCGGGGATGAGATCCCGCACCACACTCTCGTCCACGATGGTTTCCACAGAGACCCAGTCGGACTGGTAGAGGTGGGAAACGGTGGGGCCGTTCAGGCTGGGAAGCACCGCCGCCACCTTTTCGAGATCCTGTTGCCGGACATTCATCTTGAGTCCAACGAGTTTTCCCGCAAGGAGCGCTCCTTTGAGCAACAGGGAGATCTGCTCGATCTTTTCGCGCTTGGCCGGGTTCTTCCACGATTCGTGGTTGGCGATGAGCTGGGTGTTGGTCTTCATCAGTTCGTGAATCACCCGGAGTCCGTGGGCCTTGATGGTGCTCTCGGTTTCGGTGATCTCCACAATGGCGTCGGCCAGGCCCGACACCACCTTCGCCTCGGTGGCCCCCCAGGAGAACTTCACGTTCACGTTGATTCCCAGGTTGGTGAAGAAGCGCTTGGTGAAATTGACGAGCTCCGTGGAGATGGTTTTTCCCTCCAGATCCTTCAGGGTCTTGACCGGCGAATCGTATGCCACCGCGAGAACCCACCGGGCCTGTTTGGCGCTGACCTTTGAATAGACAAGATCGGTGACCACATGCACGTTGGACTGGTGCTCGGCGATCCAGTCGAGGCCCGTAAGCCCCACGTCAAGGGTTCCCGACTCCACGTTCAAGGCCATCTCCTGTGCCCGGCACAAGGCGCATTCGATCTTGTCGTCGTTGATTTGGGGGAAGTAGCTCCGGTCATTGACAGTGATCTTCCAGCCCGATTTCCTGAAAAGTTCGATGGTCGCGTTCTGAAGGCTCCCTTTGGGAATTCCCAACCGCAGTTTATCTGTCATTTATTATATACCTCCTTTGGATCAAAGAGCGGCGTTCCGACGATTTCGAGCCGGTCCTTCTCAACTCTCCGGTAAAAACAGCTTTTATATCCTTCATGGCAGGCGGCCCCGCCTTGTTGGGCCACTTTTAAAAGAACCGTGTCGTTGTCACAATCGATCCGGATCTCCTTCACCACCTGAAGATGGCCGGAGGTTTCGCCCTTGGTCCACAACTTTTGCCGGGACCGGCTGTAATAGGTGGCGTTTCCGGTTTTAAGCGTATGGTTCCACGCCGCCTCGTTCATGAAACCGACCATGAGAACCTCGTTGGTCTCGGAATCCTGCGTAACCACAGGCAGCAATCCATTCAGTTTGGAAAAATCGAGTTGAATCGTCATCTGTTCACCGCTACATCATCCTTGCATCGTTAAAAAAATCGGCCTTGATCATCGTTTCTGCCCATCTGCGTCGCCACGGCGTTTCTTTTCCACGAGTCGCCCCTGGTTCCTGGTCGCGAGGCGTCGCCTCGTACCGAGAAGAAGTGACCGAAACGATGATTAAGGCCCGAAAATCTTAGAATAGTAGATTCCCGGCCTCCTAAAGTCAAACTCTTTATCGCCTGTTGAAGGCAAAATGGAATCAAGGGTAACGGGTGATCACCCCATCAAAGCTCCCGGTGATCGTGCCGGTGATTTCACGCTCCTCTTCGCATTCGTCGTCCAGGCATTGGTCTCCCGATACATCAAAATCAAAAACGCCGGTTAATCGCTCTCCATATTGGGTCCCATAGGCCTGAAAAGTCACGGTTCCGGCGTCCGAACCAAAGGTAACCGGCAAACCGGTAACCGGGTCCATGATTTTTGAGGTGCTGAAGAAGAGCATTGGCGTGTCGCAGGGACCATATCCCATATCCCATGCGCCTGTTCCCATGTCATTGTTGAAAATCAGGGTGAAAACATCACTGGTGGTGATATGCATTATGTCTCCACCGGTGCTGGCGTAAAGGGTCGGGATGATGTAACGGTCAACGCTATTATCGCAATCTCCCATGGTGATGATCTTGAAATTGGGAGCGAATTTACCGTATCCGGGAATCGATACCGTGACGCTCAGGGAGAGTTCTGATGGCTCGTTGTCATCCTCCGCCTCACATGATTCATGGGAAGCGCACTCGCTGTCGTAGCAGTCGATGAGTTTGTTGCAGTTGTTATCGACGCCGTCCGAGCAGAGTTCCGGCGCACCGGGGTGAATGGCCGGATTTTGATCATTGCAGTCGCCTTGAATCTCCGAATAACCATCGGTGTCGTCGTCCGAAAGGGCCTCGACAGGAACAATCGTGACACGGCTCTGGACCGGACTCGCCCCCGTGGCATCCACACAGAGTGAGGTTTTGCGCAGGTGTCCCTCTTCAAACAAGAGAAAGCTCCACTCCCCCTCGGGCACGTTGTGAAATGTTCCGTCTTCGCTGGTTCCGATGTAGATATCATCGGGGGTCAGACTATCCACATCAATGGCGCGGAACGATTTGTCGATGCGGTTGGGAGGCCGCTTCTGGTTGCTAATGGTGTCGCACCGTCTGATGCCGAAGGCCTTGTGGACCCCGTCCGCGCTGTCATAGGTGCTGTAGGCGTCGATGAGAAACTGCACCTTTGTCCACTCCCCCACCCCTGCGGCCCAGCTCGATACGGTGGTGACGCCCGTTGAGATCGTTCCCTTGATAGCATCCGTGGCGGCCTTGGGCCACTTGGTGATGATGCACTCCAGCTTTTTCGCCTGCCAACTCATGCATTCTGCGTAACTTGAGTCCGTGGCGGGGGGCATGGGATTGCACTCGGGCATGCTATCGCACTCATGAATGGCGTCGGCGGCCCCCTTCCCCGCAGCGGCGACGCCGCCCAGGAGAGTGAGAATGACAAGCGCCCCCCCGATCAGGCCGATGGCTCGGCTGGACCGGGTGAGCTCCGCAGCTTCATCGTCCAGGGAGCCCAGGGAATCGCTTAAAGTTGACTCCACCTCCTTCAATTCTTTCATCGAAGTGGAGAAATCGCCGGCGGCTGTCTGTAACTTTCCATCGAGCGTTGTGAATTGCTTAAGGAGATTGGCCGCCTCCGCCGGATATTGTTTAACAAAGGCCTCGATATCATCCGGGTCCGGGGTGTCCGTTCCAAAGGCCTCCTCAATCAGCCCGCACCCGGTATCTATAGCGCTGGCCATATCCACCGCGCCGGAAATGGCTTTTTCCGCGGATGTGTACTGGCTGGCCACGCTCTCTTTCACTGTCGTCCCATTGTACGCGCTCTTTTTGCCGCCGGAGCTGCCTGAACCGCTACAGCTGAATAGGAAGGGGGTGACGATGAAAAAGAAGATGAGATGATGAATGAAGAGTTTTCCGGCGATGGAATCGTTGCAGAAATAGGTGATTTTTTTATGCATATTTTCTCTCCTTTTTATATAAGGTCACACTCTTGAAAAAGCTTTAGCAAGCCGGACTATGTGTGTCAAATAAAAAGGGCCCAAAACAGGGGAATCGCATGTAGAATAGGGCTTAAGGTTGGCCCCCGGCAGGGCCGGAGAAGGCGCGTCCCAAATGCGATTCCCCTGTCGAATATTGAGAATGGCGTTGACACCCGGATTTTTTTGATGATATATTGCCAAAAAAGAATATGAGGTGAACGTGTGAAATCTTTTGTGAAAGTGATGAAAGCCTTGTCCGATCCGAATCGGGTGAAAATCGTGAAGCTGCTTCAGAACAAGAGCCTTTGTGTCTGTGAGCTCACCGAAGCGCTCGGTCTCGCCCAGCCTACGGTTTCAAAGCATTTGAAGATTCTTGAAGAGGCCGGGTTCGTCTACTCAATTAAGACGGAAAAATGGGTGGATTATTCCCTGTCTGACGGCAAGGAAAGCCCCTATGTCGCGACTCTTCTTGGGAGTATGCGTCACTGGTTGGATGGAGACATGGAGATCCACTCCCTTGTCACCAGACTTCCCACCATTCGACGGGAGACGATTTGCAGCCGGAAAAATCCGTTTATCGACCCTTGATATATAGATATGTCGTTATATGTAAATATAGAAATGCCAACAGCGACTATAGATGGGATTGATCTACAAAAGATGAAAAGGGGGCGAGCATGATCAATGAACCCACGCAAAACAAGGCCATGGCTTGGGCGCTTCTTTTGAAACGTCTGGTTGCGACGTCCATATTATTAACGGCCTGGTATATGATCTACCGTTCCCTGCTTCCGGCGGCGGACTGGTTCACTTACACCCTCCTTCAATTTCCCCCGTCGAGCCATAAGGGAAGCGCGACCTCCTTTTTCGTCTTTGAAACCCCAAAAGTGCTGATGCTCCTGGTCTTGATCGTTTTTTTTGTCGGCATCATCCGCACTTTTTTCTCACCCGAGAGAACCCGGCGGATGCTTGCCGGGAAAAATGAATCGGTTGGAAATGTGCTGGCGGCGTTGCTCGGTATCGTAACCCCGTTCTGTTCCTGTTCGGCGGTGCCGTTATTTATGGGATTCGTTCAAGCGGGCGTGCCGCTGGGCGTGACATTTTCGTTTCTGATCGCCGCTCCGATGATCAACGAAGTGGCGCTGGTGCTTCTTTTCGGGATGTTCGGATGGAAGGTGGCCGGGCTATATGTCTCCACAGGCCTTTGTATCGCCATTCTGGCGGGATGGATCATCGGTCGGCTGAAACTGGAACGCTATGTTGAGGAGTGGGTCTATAAAATCCAGGCTGCCCAGAGCAATTATAAAGACGAAACCATTTCCTGGACGGATCGAATCGATGCCGGAAAAATGGCGGTGCGTGAAATTGTGGGAAAGGTGTGGCCCTATGTCATGGCGGGAATCGCAGTGGGCGCGGCTATTCACGGTTACGTTCCCGAGGGTTTGATGGCCTCGTTCATGGGAAAAAGCGCCTGGTGGGCCGTTCCCCTGTCTGTGGTTTTGGGCATTCCCATGTACTCCAACGCCGCAGGAATTATTCCCATTGTTCAGGCATTGCTTGGGAAAGGGGCGGCCTTGGGAACGGTGCTGGCGTTCATGATGGCGGTCATCGGTCTCTCCCTTCCTGAGATGATCATCCTGCGAAAGGTGCTCAAGCCCCAATTGATCGCCGCATTTATCGGCGTTATCGGCACAGGAATCGTGATTGTTGGCTATTTATTCAATTTCGTATTCTGAGGCTTTTGTTATGACCCTGAAGAACGGGAGCGATTTTCAGCCGTTGAAAAATTACCGGCCTTACAGATTGATGATCAAAATGAAAAAAATAGTGGCCGTTGTGTTTATTTTAAGCGGAATTTTCCCCTGGATATCTTGGGGACAGGGCCTGGTTATCCTCTACAATGGAGATACCGCAGGCCATGTTGAGCCTTGCGGCTGAAAGATTAAAAAAGGAGGCATGGCCCGGCGGGCCGCCGAGATCGATCATCAACGGAAAGAAAATCAAGATGTCGTTGTTTTGGATTGCGGGGATATGTTTTTTAAAAACACCTCTCAAACGGATTTAAGGGCAAAAACAATTTTTTCTTTAATGAAAAAAATGAAACTCGATGCGATCAATGTCGGAGAAGGCGAACTAAGCTTTGGCCCGGCGTTTTTTCTCGAACATGCGACATCAAGCGGCATCCCCTTTGTGTCGGCGAATGTCGAACTCAAAGACGATACTTCAGGGATCATAAAAAAATTCGTGATGGTGAAGAAGCACGGCATCACCATTTGTGTCACAGGCGTGATCGCCCTGACTTATTTACCCAGGGATGCCGAAAAAAAAGGAATCAAGGTAAAAGATACGGTTGGGGCGCTTCAGGAGGTCTTGAATGCGGCGAGGGGAAAGGCGGATGTGATGATCCTTTTATCGCATCTTGAATATTCTGTAACAAAAGAGTTTCTTCAGTTGAATGAACTAAATGGCGTAGATATCGTCATTTCCGGCCATGGAAGGAATTTCACGCCCGAGGTCGAATTTATTAACGGCGTTGTCCTTGTACAGAGCAGCATGGGGGGAGAACAACTCGGAAAACTCTCCATCGACCTGAAAAAATCCGGTCAAAAAGAAAAATATAAAATTGAAAATATCATCATGACAGAGGAATATCCGGAAGATCCGGAGATATTAAAAATTCTGATTATATCGGATTTAGGGGAGGGGATCGATACCCTCCCAACGAAGCCGATGCCAATAAGTTATGTAGCCAATTATCGTGATAGCGGAAT
>JAGVHJ010000465.1 GCA_020056645.1 Desulfobacterales bacterium | reverse complement strand
TCCTCAATGGTGTTTGAAAGGGCCGCACGCTCCTTTTCCGTCCTGCTGGAAAACCCCATGGCGTCCATGAGCATGGGAACCAGTAACGCTTTGGTGGCGTGGGTGCAGAGGATTTCACCTCGAAACCCCTTCTCAATCAGTTCCGGCAGCCTGCCGATGTGATCGATGTGGGCATGGGTGATAAAGCAATAGTGAATCCGCCCCGGTTTAACCGGCCAAGAAGAGATGGGGGTCTGAGGATCATTTCCCTGGGCAATGCCGCAATCGACCAGCAGATTGAGTCCGTTCGCCTGTAGAAAATGGCAGGAGCCGGTCACACACTTTTCACCACCCAGGTGTATGGGGTGAGGGATAGAGGGCATATTGGAGGAGATGCAACCGTTGAAAAACGTGGATATTAAAAGAGTGGATGGTGCGTAAAACGCACCCTACGAAAATATTCTTTTCGCCGGTTGGTGGCCGAAACGATGATCAAGGCCACATTTACTTTTTTTCGGATGAGAGATTCGAAGGCTTTTTGCGCTAAAACGGGCAAACGGTTTGAGGCCTTCAGGCCTTTGTTTTTGCCAGTTCAGCAAAAAGCCAAAAATCTCCCGAAGAAAATAGGGAACGAACAAAACGGGCTTTTCGCCATATAGATGAATAACTGCTGAATAGTTACGAAAAAAAATTGCCTCTACAGGGAGTTAGGCATGCTCTCCCTGCAGAGGCTTTCTTTCAATTAGGCGCTCTTATCTAACCCGAAACACTTTTTGCAGCCACGTTTTAAACTTGTCTCGCTGTGTCTGGTTCTCCGGAGCCGTTCCGGTTCCTGTTGCGGGAGGTGACGTTCCAGTTTGCACGGGCGGCGTGTAAGTAACCGAAAGAGCGTGAGTGCTTTGATTGTTCGCCGCATCATACGCCGTAACGCTAATGGTATTCAATCCCGATTGAAGTTTGATACCGCCAACCGACCAGCTGGTGGTTCCAGAGGCTGTTCCCCATGAGCCGTTGGAGTGGGTCCAGCCAATACGAACAACCCCTATGTTATCCGCAGCCGCTCCTGATAGGGTAATCATATCGGAAGTCGTACTATAGGTGGTTCCGGAAGTCGGTGAGGTCAGAGAGATAACGGGTTTTTGCGTATCGGGCGGCGTGTAGGTCACTGTAATAGTGTGGCTTGCCCTGTTTCCTGCCGCATCATAGGCCGTTATAACAAGCCCATTCGCTCCTGCTCGAAGCGTCAGATTTTCAATGGTCCAACTGGTGGTTCCAATGGCGCTTCCCGATCCGCCTGTAGAGTTGGTCCAGGTGACCTGGGTAACACCCACATTGTCATTTGCCGATCCAGAGAGCGTAATCGGCGTCACGGTTGTGGCGTATGAGGTTCCACTTACAGGGAATCCAAGAGTGATGGATGGAATCGCGGTATCTAATGGTTTTTTCTGGGTCACGACGAGGATATAGGTTCCGATGTTTCCTGCACTGTCTAAGGCTTTGATCGTGACTGAATTATCTCCCTCCATGAGAATGATGTTGGAAATCGCCCAGCTGGTGGTCCCTGAGGCCGTTCCACTCCCCCCTGTCTTTGAATTGGCCCAGGTGACCTGGGTGACACCCACATTATCCGCCGCCGAACCGGTCAATGAAACCGAAGCGTCCGTGGTGGTGTAGATGGTTCCAGTGGTGGGAGATACCAGACTTACTAAGGGCTTTTCAGTGTCGGGAACATTATAGGTTACGCTTAAATTGACACTCGCTTGGTTCCCGCTTACATCATGGGCAGTGATGACAATCAGGTTCACGCCTGCCATCAATGGCAAGTTCGAAACAGACCAGGCTGTCGTGCCGATGCAAGTGCCGTTAACACCGGTTTTGGCATTTTGCCAGGTGACCTTGCTGACACCTTTATTATCGGTGGCGGCGCCAGACACATTCATGGACGCCTGGGTGGTTGCATAGGACGCACCTGTTGTGGGAGTCAGAAACTTGACAACGGGCATCTCCGTGTCGGGAATCGTGCAGGTAACGGTCAGGGTAAGGCTTGCCTTATTTCCAGAATTGTCGTGGGCCGCGATCGTAATGGGATTCTCCCCTTCTCCAAGGAACAGATTGGCGATGCTCCAGTTCGCTGCACCGCTTGCACTTCCGCTCTTCCCGGTCTTTGAATTGGCCCAGGTCACCATCGTTACCGATTTGTTATCCGTGGCTGTTCCAGATAAGGTGACAGCGGTCTGGGTGGTCGCGTAGGTCGCCCCGGTGGTCGGGGAGAGAAGCTTGATAATGGGCATCTCGGTGTCTGGAATCGCGCAGGTCACGATCAGGGTAAGGCTTGCCTGATTGCCGGAGATGTCACGGGCCGTTATGGTGATGGGATTCTCCCCTTCTCCAAGGAGCAAATTGGCGATGCTCCAGTTCGCTGCCCCGCTTGCACTTCCACTCATACCTGTTTTTGAGTTGGCCCAGGAAACCGTCGCCACCTCTTTGTTATCGGTGGCTGCGCCAGATAAGGTAACGGCTGTTTGAGTGGTCGCGTAAGTAGCCCCGGTGGTGGGAGATGTCACTGTTACAACCGGCATTTGAGTGTCCGGAACCTCATAGACCACCTGAATGGCGCCGGTAGCTGTTTTGGAAGCGGTGTCATATGCGGTGATGCTGATGTTATTGGTTCCCCCCATCAATGGAATGGCCCCAGTTGACCAGGTGGCCGTTCCAGTAGCCGTACCGCCGCCACCCAGAGAGTTGCTCCATTTTACCTGGGAGATTCCCTTGTCATCGGTTGCAGATCCGGTGAGAGTAACCGTAGAGGTCAACGATGTGTAGGTTCCGCTTGAAACAGGCGAGGCGATGGTAACCACAGGCGCTGTATCCACAGCGGCCATGGGGATATCAACAATCTTCTCAGGAGAATAACCGCTTTCGTTGTCAGAGGTGTCAACGGCGGTTACCGCCAAATAATATTTCTTACCCGCCTCAAGCCCTGTCAGGGTGTAAGCCGTGACACTTCCCACGGGGATGGAAGGACTATAGAGTCTGCTTTGAAGACCATAATAAACCTTGTATCCAGAAAGATCCGAAACGCTCACCGCCTGCCAGGTTACCTGAACCCCGTTTCCCTGCACTGCTGCGGAAAGGTTCTGGGGATTTAAGGGCGGGGTTGTGTCTGCGGCAGGAAGTATCTGGCCAGGGTCCAATGGATTATCGACAGATCGTTCCGTGGATGGTGAATATTGATGACTGAGAGGCTCCGAATCATCGCTTTCCCCACAATCATTGTAAGCACAAACGACAAAATAATAGGTGCTCCCCTCGGTCAATGACAAATTGGATAATGCGTACTCCGTAACGTTGCCAACATCCTGAGTGGAAGAATAGTCCCCAGCCGAAATGCCATAACGAATCTTATACCCGGTCGCACCCGGCACCGCATCCCATTTCAACTTGGATTCAGCCCCATACAACGTGAAGCTGAACGCAAACAGCGCCACCAACCCCATGAAAAATACTTTTGCCTTAGTTCTCATTTAGAACCTCCCGATTCAGTGTGTCCGAAAAGAGAATCACCCAGGGAATCATGGTATGAAAAAGGATACGATTTAATTTTCCCCTTCTCTCTACCATGCCTGTTTTCTCCTGATTTTCGGGTTTTCCGTGTTTATAAAAAAAAAGTTTTTCTATTCCCGGGAGCTGATATGTGCAACGAGGATGCCAATAAAGGTTATCATGATTACCAGTGAAACCCGACACTGCCCACCACGCCGCGCCGGTTGTCGTAGTCGATCTGAATGGCGAACTCCCAGCGGAAACGGTCCGGAAAATAACCGATGCCGCCGCCATATATTCCGTAGAACTTCTGTTCGGATGTTTGTTCATAGTAAAGTTGTGTCAGGTTCGACTGAACGAGCTGAACTTCCGTCACCATGGATAGGCCTGCCAGAACCGATAGGTAGAGATCCGTATCGAAAAGGTTGACCCCGGTCTTGCCATATAATCCCGACTCGACCCCTTCGATGATTTTATCCACGCGGGTGAACTCCCCATGGGGGCATGCATAATCCCTTGTATTTGCCGGATAATCATCATACCCGTGAAACATGCCAAACACGCCCCCGCCCAGAAGATAGACTGGGTTTCCGCCCCCCAGGCGAACCGCACCGGTCTCGATGGTCAGGTTGTAGGCGTCCGCCTCTCCTCCGCCGCCGTTTCCGATGGAAAAGTACCCGGCTTGAACGGCGCCGGGTGACAAAAAACTGATGAGAATGGACACCAGTAAAAAAAGAGAGCGGCCTATTCCCAAATTCCTGACAGATTTTAAAGCGCCCTTTTCCACCATCCCCATGAAGATGAAGATAAGCATGCCCGCTCCCAAAAAGCTAAATACCGTTCTTCCCAGCCAAGCGAAGTGTTGGTGATCCGAAGAAAGAGAAGTCCCAATAAAGCACGCTCCGTTTTCCCGGTCGATTGTCACAGGGGCCGCCAGGGAGATCGCAACCTCGTCCGTACTTTCAAAGCCGTTGGAATTGCTCACGGTGAGTTTGAAGGTGAGAAGGCTGTTATCTTCATCGACGTAGGGCGCGATAAAGGAGGCCTTTATCGCGTCATCGCCGATATCCAGCGTGACTGGCGGGCCGCCGACCTGGGTCCATTTATATGTCATGAGCCTTTCCGGATCATAGGAATTAGACCCGTCGAGGAAGACCCTTTCATCCCCATAAACAGCCCGGTCCAGACCCGCATTGGCGATATTTTCGTTGATCAATACCGTAATCTCATCTGTATCTGAAAATCCGTTTTCGTCAGTCACCGTCAGTTGGAAAAGCAACTCATTTTCCACATCCACATAGGGGGCTGTGAAAGAGGCGTTCTTCTTGTCCGGATCGATCAATTCCACGGCAGGCCCGCTCACCTGTTTCCACTGATAGGCCATGGTGTTGTCAGGATCGTAGGTATTTGAGGCATCCAGGTTTACGAGTGTTTTGCCCTGTACGATTCTGTCCTGACCGGCGTTTGCGATGCTCTCGTTGACCAGGATGGTCACTTCATCCATGTCGTAGAATCCGTTTTTATCGGTTACGGTGAGGGTGAATACAAGTGTATTATCTGTGTATGAATAAGGAGAAACCAAGGTGGCCTTTTTCGGCTCACCCTCCACAGGGGTGAGGGTCACAGGAGGTCCTCCTGTCTGAGTCCACAGATAGGTCATCGTCTTATCCGGATCATAGGAGCCGGTTCCGTCAAGGGTGACGGTGACCCCACCGGATACCTGCATGTCGCTTCCAGCGTTTGAGACCGGCGGATAGGATGTGGTGGCGCCGCCATCAGGAACGGGTGAATTCAGGTAGGAGCCATAGTTAATCGCAGGCAGATTAAAATCGTTTGCTGCGTCGTAAAGCCCTGCCTTTATTTCGGATTCGGAGGAGGTTCCCCAGTAGTTTCCGGTCATGTTGATGGAGTCTGCGCCGGTGTGCCGCCAGTTATAGAGATAGACCCATACCGCCCCTTCGTCGGCCTCAATGGTATTTCCAGTCAGGGTGAACCCATAGGCGGAATCCTGGTTGACGCCTGTGAAGTCATATTCTGTAAAGGCCATCAGCACCGGCTCCGTTGCGGCGCTGGCCTCAGCTATGTCGCTCTTCAAGAGATTTCCCCTAATCGAAACCGGCGTGGGCGGAGAGGCCGTATCCAGTGTTTGAGCGTTATCATCCACCAGAAAATAGAAGCTCCCTTGGATCAGGCTCCCGGTTGTTTTGGCCAGGGTGTCGATCAGGGTGTTCGAAACGATTTCAATCTGATTCAGATTGAGACCAAAAGAGATGGCCCGGGTATTGGAGAGAAAGTAATTATTCTCGATGCGGCAGCCGTCCACGGTGAGGGAAATGCCGGTCGTGGTGTGGTGAATCCGGTTGTTATAAATTGCCTGAATACCAGACGAAGGGGTCTCGCTGGCCGTGTCTGAGGAAACGGAAAGACCATTGCCCGCACTATACCGGATGATGTTATCTGAAATCAAGGGTCTTGCGGAAAAGCAGTTGATGGCGGCCCCGCCATAACGATGGGCGTTGCCCTGGCTATTACCGGCATATTCGATGATCGCGTTCTTAATGACGCTCCCGCTTGAGGCGCTTGCGTCCCAATCCAGGCTCCTATCCGTAAAGGCGATGCATCCCCAGTACCGGCCCTTCTCTTCCGTTGTGAATAAAATGGGCGCGTTGGTCTCGCCCTGAGCCACGAGCGCGCCGTCGACCTGAAGATAATAACCCTGAGAAGAGATGGGGCCAGGACGAAATTGAACGATGACGCTCTTTTCGATCGTCAAGGTCACATTCTCGATCACTCGGATATTTCCGGTAACGATATAGGGGCTCTCCGCGGCGGACCACACCTTGTTTTCGGAAATGATTCCCGAAACTTCCGTTTTCGCATATACTTCTGGAGAAGTAATACTAAAACATCCCCAGACCATCATGACACATATGGAATGAAACACATATTTCATTACCGGCTCCTTAAACATTTAATAGGCCCTCGTCTGTTTTAATTCAGGTTGACAGGAAAAGGTTTTTGATATTTTTGACGATTCTTTGGGCGGTATTCCCATCCCACAGATCAGGAACGCTCCCTTTTTTATATTTTCCACTGAGGATATCGCCAACCATCTGCTCCACATCGCCAATGGTGCAGAGGGTATTGGTGCCCTGGGTGACCGTTACTGGGCGCTCGGTGTTGGGCCGGAGGGTCAGGCATGGAATGCCAAGAAAAGTTGTCTCTTCCTGAACCCCTCCCGAATCGGTCAGCAAGAATCTGCTGTTATGGACAAGGTTCATAAAAGCTACATACCCCAACGGTTCGCGAAGAATAATCCGAGGGTTTTGTCTTAAGGATTCGATCCTCTTCTCTTGTTCAAGATTCTTGAGAGTTCTGGGATGAACCGGAAAAACGACAAAAAGCCTGGAGGCGATATGATGGAGGATATCGCAGATCCGCCCGAGCTGTTCCGGGCTGTCCACGTTGGATGGCCGATGCAGGGTGACCAGGGCGAAGCCTCCTCTTTCGATATTCAAGGCGCTGAACGCATCCGCCGATTCGATCTGTTTTTTCATCATCACCAGGGAATCGATCATGATATTCCCCACCCGGTGGATTTTCTTCCGGTCCACCCCTTCCCTCAACAGGTTTTCATCGCCGTCGGCCGACGGGGTCCACACTATATCGGAAAGGGCGTCGGTGACAAGCCGGTTGATCTCTTCCGGCATGGTGCGGTCAAAGGAGCGCAATCCCGCTTCCAGGTGGGCCACCTTCACCCCCAGCTTCACTGCGGCAAGGGTCGCGGCCGCCGTCGAGTTTACGTCCCCCACCACGACAACCAGATCCGGCCTTCTTTCCATGAGAACTTTTTCATAGGCGATCATCACATGCCCGGTCTGCTCCGCATGGGTGCCGCTTCCAACATTGAGATGAACATCTGGCTGAGGCAGGCCAAAATCCTTGAAAAAAACATCTGACATGTTGAGGTCGTAGTGCTGGCCTGTATGAACAATCACCGGGGCGGCCCACGACTCCTTTTTCAAGGCATGGTAGAGGGGGGCGATTTTCATGAAGTTTGGCCTTGCGGCGGCGATTAAATGAATGATCATCCTTCTGTCCTTAAATAGAGGAATCGTGAAAGGCTCGTCCAATGCCGTAATAGATGAAGCCCGTTCCCTCGATCTGATCCGGATGGTATTGGTTCCTGCCGTCGAAGATCACCGGTGAGCGCATGAGCTTTTTCATGACGATGAAATCAGGCTGGCGAAAGGGCTTCCACTCCGTAACGAGAACCATGGCGTCCGCTTGTTTCAGGGCATCGTACTGATGTTCCGAAAACGACAAGCGCCCCTCCTCCATATCGGCTTTTTTAAACATTTTAATGGCTTCGGTCATGGCCACCGGATCATAGGCCTGGACCAGCGCCCCTTTTTCCATCAACTGATTAATCAGAACGATGGAAGAGGCCTCCCGCATATCATCTGTTCCCGGTTTAAAGGAGAGACCCCATACAC
>JAGVHJ010000148.1 GCA_020056645.1 Desulfobacterales bacterium | reverse complement strand
TGCGATTACCCTGATTACCCTGGGCTCAGGGATTGACTTCAACAATCATTTATGAAATCGTCTATGCCATATCGTATAAAAAGCAAAGGATGGGTCATGAAACATATTCTAATCGAAAAAGAGCCCCCCATATGCACTATCATTATCAACCGTCCCGATGTCCGGAACGCCGTGAATCGGCGGACGGCGGACGAACTGGCCGATGCGTTTCATGATTTTGACGCCGATCCGGATTCTTGCGTGGCGGTTCTCTGTGGAAACGGCGGCCATTTCTGCGCTGGGGCCGATCTGAAATCCATGGCTGACCCGGATGCGGCGAACCGCCTGGAGGAGACCGGGAACGGTCCCATGGGCCCCTCCAGGATGGTGTTGACCAAACCGGTCATCGCCGCTATTTCCGGATATGCTGTGGCCGGAGGTCTTGAACTGGCGCTGTGGTGTGACATGCGGATCATGGAAGAGAGCGCGGTGTTGGGTGTTTTTTGCCGGCGATGGGGGGTTCCCCTGATCGACGGCGGAACCATCCGCTTGCCCAGAATTATTGGTTTTGGGAGGGCCATGGATCTCATTTTGACGGGAAGAGCGGTCGAGGCGCGCGAAGCATTTGACATCGGTCTGGTGAATCGCATCGTCGAAGATGGAACCGCAAGGTTCAAAGCCGAAGAGCTGGCGCGAGAGCTTTCCCGGTTTCCCCAGGCGTGTATGCGGCACGACCGGTTGAGCGCCATGGAACACTATGAATTTCCTTTTGAGGCGGCCATGAAAAACGAGTTCCAGCACGGCATGAAGGCGATTCAAAGCATGGAAATTTTTGAGGGTGTCGGTCAGTTCATTCAGGGGAAAGGGCGTCATGGGGCCTTTAAGTGAGACCTGGATTCATTTTTTGTAGCTTTTCAGCACCTTTCATCAAGATGGCAAAAAAGCCCGTTTTGTTCGTCCCGCACTTTTTTTCGGTAGCTTCTTGGCGTTTTGCTGAACAGCCGAAAACAAAGGCCCAAGGGCCTCAAGCAGTTCGCCAGTTTTGGGGCAAAAAATCCTTGAAACTCTTATTCGAAAAAAGTGAACGTCACTCATGAAAGGGCCTTTTTACAGCTAAAGCAAGGCCATACTGAATCGTTAGAGATTTGGAAAATAGCAATATACCCAATTTTATTTTGTTTTGGTTGTTTTCAGTTCAGAATAGATAGTCGCCTCCGGCGGCCCTTCCGAGAGACAACCTTTTGAGAAGGGTGGCAAACCCATTGGTTAGCCGCTTTTAGAAATAGGAATTGATCTCATTTGAGCGATCTGCAAGAGTCCAATGCTCAAGCCGATTTGTCCAGATTTTTAACATATGGCCGCCGACATGAATGAATGGTATTTCAACAATTTTTTTTCCCTTACCATTTTTTTTAATCACCATTGACGGAGAAGATGGATATGGCATATCCCGAGTTGAGGCGCGGATCAAAAGGAGAAGAGGTAACCCTCCTTCAATCGTTTTTAAACCGCATCGGCGCGATGCTGATCCCGGACGGAGATTACGGGGCGGGAACGGTGAAAGGGGTCTGTTACGCCCAGGATGTGGCGAAACAGGCCATCACCGGCGTCGCTGACAGCTCCCTCTGGAAGTGGCTCGAAGAGAGGCCCGAACCCTCCTCTTTATTATCCGCAAATGGTCTCGCGTTTATCGCGCTGGAAGAGACCGGCGGATTATCTTACTATGAATCCAATACCATATGGCCTCATTTCCCCGGCGAGGAGAGCGGTATCACCATCGGGGTCGGCTATGATCTCAAGTGGAACACGCAAGAGAATTTCCGCTCCACCTGGGTGCCATATCTGCCCAAATATGTGATGGATGAACTGATAAAAGAGATCGGAAAACGGGGAACCAAAAAACGGGTGGCCGAGCTTCGGCAAATGGGAATCGAGATCCCTTTCAAATCGGCTTGGCCGGTCTTTGTGGAGAGGAGTGTTCCCCGGTTCTATGAGGAAACAGCGTCGATCTATGCCTCCATAGGGACTTTACCCGATTTATGCCGAACGGTTTTGGTGAGCCTCGTTTTCAACCGGGGCCGCAGCTTGGCCCGCGACCGGCGAAAAGAGATGAAACAGATCCAGGCCATTTTAGAACGGGCCGGGAGAGCGCGGTTATCGAAGGCGGAGCGGAAAACGATTCTTGCGGATGTGGAAGGTCAGCTCCTCTCCATGAAACGGCTTTGGCAAGCAGGTTCAGGGCTGGTGAAGCGCCGCCAGGCCGAAGCCAATCTCTGGCGGAAAGGCCTTTCACTCTGGTGATGGTTTTCGGCGATAGCTCCGTTTGCGAACCGCCATCCGCCCCCGAAGCGCTTTATAGTCAGCCCAGTCAAAGGCGCAGAGGAACTCCTTGGCTTTTTTTGCGCCCTCCAGAAAAAGAGCCTCCTTTGTGTCGTTGGACATATTGAAGTCGAGCCAGTTGAAATTTTTAGCGGGAATCCAGGATACAAGCCGTCTGTAATCGGGGTTTCTCCGGATAAAATCGTAATCAAGGGTGTGGCGGGCTGAATTGAAAATCGCGCCCATCAGCTCAAAGGGTCCCTCTATTTTTTTTAACCGGTGATCGAGTTCGAGTTTGACGCCGAAGGTGGGGGCGTCGGGCACTTTTCCATGGGTGTGAAATATATCGATGGGGAAGTTGGACATGATCCCGCCATCGATAAAGAGCGCTTCGGCTGGGAGTTTTCCTTCTTCTTCAGCGATATATCCTGCGTGCGTCTTCCAGTTGTCGGCCGCGCCCTTTCCCTGGGGGATATCTTTCACGCGAAATGGATAGAAAAAATAGGGAATGGACATAGAGGCGCGGACAAAGAGAGCCGGGTTGACACGATCTGGATTTTTCCAGTAAAGAGGGGCCATTTTGGGGAACTCCACCTTGGTCTCGGTTGCGACGTCCGCCGCGATGAGACAAAGACGGATCCCCGCCGCCTCCGGTGTATCCAGAGAGAGGCCATTTCGGGTGCGAAGTCCTTTGGGAAGGGTCTCCATCCGGGTTCGCAACTCTTTAAGCGTTCGGATTCCCTCCTTATTCAAGAGATCTTTCACCCATTCGAGAAAAACGTCGCCGGGATTGAGACCCAAGTGGCCGTTCAGGGTGTCGATCACCTGGGCCGCCTTAAAGGCGAGCTTGACTTTTCCAGCGCCCTTGACCCAGGTTTTGATGAGATCTCGGGCATCGCCGTCGCCATCGACAAAATCGAAGAAGTTTTTCGATGCCAGTTCTGTCACGAGCTTTTCTCCCTTGGCCTCTTCCGGCGTCCCCAGGGCCGCGAGGAGCAGGGCGTTGATGGAGCCTGCGGAGGCGCCGCCGATTCCCAGAAAACGGACTCCGGCCCCTTCGAGAACGGTGGTGAATCCCACCAGGGCGATCCCCAGCATGCCGCCCCCCTCCATCACCAGATCCACATACTGGAATCCGTTATCGTCGATGATGTCGCTGATCTCTTTACCGTCACACGCCTTTTTTGTTTCTGCCAGAATGGTTTTAAAGAGTTTGTTTTCTTGGATCGTTTGGCGGTTCATGGCCGTTCTCCTTTTTATAATGGAAATGGGGTCTATTCCCTGAAAACCATTCCCGAGACCAGTGTTTCCAATTTCCGGATGAGGGGCATCAGGCTCCGGGCGTCGGTGGCGGTGATCCTGATCCCTTGCCGGAACTGCTCGGGCGAGAACTCTTCCGGGTCAGTCAGGAGATCCTCCTTGTTGAACACGTAGAGGACTGGAATCTGGCCGAGCTTGAGCCCTTCCAAAATTTTTTCCACCGATTCGATCTGCTCACGGAACCGGGGATTGCTGATATCCACCACATGGAGGAGAATATCGGCCCCTTCGAGCTCTTCCAGGGTGGCTTTAAACGCGGCGATCAACTCCTTGGGAAGATCCCTGATAAACCCCACGGTGTCCGTGACGATGACTTCGATATCCTGGGGAAACCGAAGCCTTCGGCTCGATGGATCGAGGGTGGCGAAGAGCTTGTCCTCAGCGAACACGTCGCTCTGGGTTAATGTGTTTAGAAGGGTCGATTTACCGGCATTGGTGTATCCCACGATGGAGATCACCGGCACCCCCTTCTTGTTTCGCCTCGATTTCTGGGTTTTCCGGTTTTTCTGAATCAGGTCCACCTCTTTCTGGAGCTTCATGATTCGTTCCCGGGCACGCCTCCGGTGAATCTCCAGTTTGGTCTCTCCAGGCCCACGGCCTCCGATCCCACCCGTGAGCCTCGACATGGCCGTGTTTTTTGTAACGAGCCGGGGCATAAGGTATTTGAGCTGGGCCAGCTCCACCTGGAGTTTCCCTTCCCTGGATTTGGCCCTCTGGGCGAAGATATCCAGGATCAGCTGGGTCCGGTCGATCACCTTGAGGTCGAGCTGGTCGGTGACCGAGCGGATCTGGCCGGCGTCAAGCTCCTGATCGAAGATGATCAGCCCCACATTTTTTTGAAGGGCGGTGATGGCCAGATCCGCCAGGCGGCCTTTTCCCATGATAAATCGGGGGTCCACCTGTTTCCGTTGCTGTAGAATCTCGTCCACCACCTGAATGCCAGCGGTTCGCGCCAGCTCTTTCAGCTCCGCAAGGGAGTCGTAAGCCTTGGCCTTGGTTCCACCGATAAGGACATGGACGAGGATCGCCCGCTCTCCGCCGTCGCCGGTGTCGAACAGGGCATGGATTTTCGAGAGGGAGGCCTCTGTTTCCCGAATCAGCTCACTGCACCCGATATCGAGCTCGTGGTGCTTGAGGGGTTTCAGCATCTTTACCGGCTGGGCCTCGTTCCCTGGGTCGATATGGCCAATGTGGATCTCAGAGGGAAATCCTTCGCCGGTCATGGTGACGGCGGCCATGAGGTCGAGTCTGAGAAGGGAGAGGTCGGTCGTGTCATCCTTGGTGAGCCCCTCGTTTTTCAGATGGGTGTGAACGCATTTGAGGCCGTTCAGACGGCCAGGCGCGGCCTGGTAGTCATTGAGCCGGGGAATGACGATCTGATCGGGCGTGCCCACGATCACCCCTTCGGTTTTGCCGGACCGGTTGATGAGCAATCCGATCTGTTTCCTGATTTCGTTGGAGAGCTCGGTCAACTCCCGGCAGAGTTCGGGGGTGACGACAAACTCGGGAGGGGTTCTCCTCCGGTAGAGGTTTTCTATCCTTCTGATTTGGCTCTCTTTCAGGCCTTCGGTATTTCCATGAATTTCTTTCATAAATACTCTTCTTTACTGGTGAGTTACCTGGTCGAATTCGCTGGGAGCGGGGTTTTCAAAACGGGTGTATTTTCCGATGAAGGTCAAGGGAACGATCCCAGTGGCGCCGTTTCTGTGTTTCGCTATGATGATCTCCGCCTTGCCCTTGTTGGGATTGTTTTCTTCTTTATTATAAACCTCATCCCGGTAGATAAAGGTCACGATATCCGCGTCCTGTTCCAGTGCGCCGGACTCGCGGAGGTCGGACAAGACTGGGCGCTTGTCGCTTCGCTGCTCCAGCTGACGGTTCAACTGGGATAGGGCGATGATGGGGATGTTGAGCTCCTTGGCAAGGGATTTCAGGGAGCGGGAGATTTCCGCGATCTCCAGATGGCGGTCAAGGGCAGAAGGGCCTCTCATGAGCTGAAGATAGTCTACGATGATGAGCCCCAGGCCGTTCACATTCATGGAGAGCCTTCTGGCCTTGGCCCGGATCTCCATGGGCGATAGGTCGCCCGAATCGTCGATAAAGATGGGGGCTTCCGTGAGAATGCCCGCGGCATTGGTGATGCGCTCCCAGTCCTCGCTGCTTAGAAAACCGCTCTTGAGCCGGTGGGAGTCGACCCTTGCCTCGGAGGTGAGGAGCCTCATGGAGAGTTGTTCCTTGGACATTTCAAGGGAGAAAACCGCCACCGGTGTTCCGGACTCGATGGCCAGATTCCGTGCGATGTTCAGGGCGAAGGCGGTTTTTCCCATGGAGGGCCTGGCCGCGATGATGATCAGGTCGGAGCGCTGCAACCCTGACGTGATGTGATCAATCTGCCTGAACCCGGTGGGAAAGCCGGTAAAGGGGCTCTCGTTTCCCTGGCGCTCTTCCAGGAGGTCGATGTTCTCGTCAATAAGTTTCTTTAAGGGGAAAAAGCCCGATTGCTGATTTTCTTCGGTGATTTCCAGGAGAGTCTTTTCGGCGAAATCGATGATATCTGGAACTTCGGTCCGCTCTTCAAAACATTTGGTGACGATCTGGGAGGCGTTTTGAATCAGTTTCCGTAAAGAGGCCTTCTCCCGGACGATTTTTGAATAATGAATCGGGTTGACCGAGAGGGGAACGGTGTCAACCAGCCGGGAGAGGTAGGCGGCGCCGCCGATTTCGGTGAGCTGATCCTTGTTTTTCAGGTGATGGGCCAGGGTGATTAAATCAACCGGCTCATTTTTGGAAAAAAGCTCGGTGATGGCGGAATAGATAGTCTGATGGCTTTTTTTGTAAAAATGGTCGGGGGCCAGAATGTCGGCCACATCAAGCAGAATATCGTTGTTGATAAGAATCGCGCTTAGAATCGATTCCTCCGCCTCGATATTCTGGGGGGGAACCTTGTTCAAGAACTCGTTTCCGTTGCCGGTATGGGATGCCATAATTTCAAATGCTCCTTGGCGGAAAACAAAAGCCCGCGCCAGAGTCTGGACGAGCTTCATCCGCCGTCTATTAAAAATGTGTATGCAGGTACATGATGAACGGATGATGGAACGGTTTACGAACCATCATCCGGTAATTCAATCCGGCAGGAAACCCTCAAGCGGCCCCAAAACGTCTCTGGTATAGGAGCCGCCGAACGGTGCGAACGATTGCGGTCATCTTAAACGTGCGGTTCGAAGAAGGCGATCAACGATCAGACGACTTTGTCTTCCGGCACCACTTCAATGGTGATTTCAGGTTTCACCCCCTTATACAACCGGACTGGCACCTTGTAAACCCCCAGTTTTTTGATCGGCTCGGCAAGGAGGAGCATCCGTCTTTCAATGGTGATCTCCTGGTTGCCAATGGCGTCCGCAATGTCACGACTGGTGATGGAACCATACAATCGGTCGTCATCGCTTATTTTGGCAGGAATTTTTACATATATCTGGGCAACCTTTTCGGCCATCTGCATGGCCATCTCCCGCTCCTTGGCGATCTGGATCTCGAATTTAGCCTTCTGCTGAGCCAGTAGTTTATGGTTCTGGGGTGTAGCCAGGATGGCTTTTTTCTGGGGAAAGAGGTAGTTCCTGGCGAATCCGTTTTTTACGTTGACTTCGGTGCCGATGATGCCCACCGAGTCGATGGTTTCTGTTAAAATTACTTTCATGTCACATTCTCCTCTGCGGAAGCTCGCCCGCAGTTGTTATATTTTTTCTAGCCCGTTTACGTTTTTTTCATCCTTCGGTTGTTTCGGGCGGACCCAATTTTCTAAAATTAAGCCACACGTCAAAAAAACCGACCATTACAAGCAGAACCAGAAGAAGCTGGTTCAGGATGATGATGGCGTACAGCAATACCCTTAGCAACAAGGGGAATTTCTTTTTTTCAAAGATAAACGAGGTCACCGCGATGCCCTGAAACAGGAAGATCGTAAAGCAGATGATCAGTCCGTTAACGCCCACAAGCCGGAGTCCGGAAATATCTGGAAAAATCATAAGGCCGCTTCCGATAACGGCCCACACCAGCATTTCCGGGGCCCGCCATCGATTCAGCGGGCCGCTGGTCTGAAAAAGATCGAACCCCTTTTTCATCAGGATGGAGCGGGCGATGAGAATGTTCGCCCATCCCGCCACAAACGAGGTGGATATCAGCAGGGAAGGAACGATCCTCACCAGCGCATATTGAATCTTGGGTAATGCCTCCCGGATCATTTGAATGTTCTCTTCAGGCATTCCCACTTTCTCATAGAGAGAGAGGGTCATCGTCAGGTTCTTGTCGATGTATAAAGATACGATCTCCACGAGGCCGGTCTCTTGCGCGATGCTGTAAAAGAACAATAAGAAAAAGCCGGCGGTGATGACCCATCCGCAGGAGTACACAATGGTTTTTTCAACCGGGTATCCGTATTCGGAACACTCTCCCAGGATGAACCCGAAACCCATCAGGCCTGCGAATAAAAAAAAATCCGGAGAGACCCTTCCCAGAATCAGGGCGATCAATACGAGCATGGCGGCGGGAATCATGACGCCGGTCCGCCTGCCCAGTTTGAGCCTGTAAATCATCACGGGAAGCGGGATAAAAAGCGAACTGAGAAAACTCACGAGCGGCATGGTGACGGCCGAAAGGAACAGTGCTCCTGTAATGGCGATTCCAGCCATGATGTCTCTTGCTTTTTCCAACGTTTCTGTCCGGGACAATTGCGATTTCTTCTCCTTTGATAAAAAGATTGGGCCACTCAGGTTTTACAGTTCCTTGATCGATCCCACAAACGGGAGCAAGGCGATGGTCCGCGCCCTTTTGATCGCCACCGTCAGGAAGCGCTGATGCTTTGCACAGGTTCCCGTGATTCTCCTGGGGATGATCTTGCCCCGCTCCGAGAGAAAATATTTAAGCATTCTCACATCTTTGTAATCGATATTGATCTCCTTGTCCGCGCAGAATCGGCACACTTTCCGTCTGTGGTAGACCTTTTTCTTTTTTTTATTGAATGAGTTGCCGCCGGAACGGGCTTGGGGTTTTGAATTGTACATTTATGCTTCCTCCTTGTCGATTTCGGTTTCTTCATCATCATCGCCCTCAAAAGCAGCGACTTTCTCGTCTACGGGCGCACTGACTTCGGCCCCCATGGCCTTTTGTTTCGCCGCTTCTTCTTTCTTCAGCTGCGTGGCGGCGATTTCGGCCATAACGGCCTCCGGATTGACATTATCCTGGAGCATGATGGTCATGTATTTCATGATTTTGTCGTCAAGGCGGCTGGTTCTCTCCAGTTCCTCAACCAGCTTGGCGGAACCGCAGAAGTTGACGCACAGGTAGTAGCCCCTGACTTTTTTCCCGATCTCGTAGGCGAGCTTTCTCTGGCCCCACTCCTCGACATCGACAATGATTCCCTTTTCTTTTTCGATCAGGGCTTTGATTTTTTCAATCACCTGAACACGCCCCTCCTGGGGCAGATCCGGATCAATGATAAACGTGGTCTCGTATCGTCTCAAATTAACCTCCTTTTGGATGTAAAGCCCTGAATTAATTATAAATCAGAGCAAGGATCACTTTTGCGCACACATTATGCGCAATAAAAATTTTTCTTCTAACACCATTGTGAGAGGCCTGTCAAGATGAATATCCATTACCAGCAGGGGAATCGCATGTAGAATAGGGCTTGGTGAGTGATTTAAGTAATAACTTGAATTGATTATCAATGCCTTGCGGCCCGCTTTTAAAAAGCTGGACAAAGAGGTTTTTAGAGGGTGTTTATGGGACCTTTATTTGGATATGGTTGGCGCCCTTTTCAAAAGATTGGCCCCCGGCAGGGCCGGAGGAGGCGCGTCCCAAATGCGATTGCCCTGCCATTACCAGTGGGGCTGATTCCCGATTCTGTAGTTCATCACCTCCAGAGTGTCGCTGATCACCACGAAGGCGTCGGGATCGATTCGTCTGATGAGACTCTTCAAATCTCCGATTTCAGGGAAGGTGACAACCGTGTAAATGATGCTCTCGGGTTTTCCCATGAAACCGCCTTTGCCCTCCAGTATGGTAACGCCCCTTCTGATATCCCTGAGAATTTCGTCTGAAATTTCCTTCCACCGGGGGGAGATGATGAAGACCGCCTTTCTCTGGCTCAGCCCCGTCACGAGAATATTGACCACCTTGGAGCTTACATAGATAACGATTAGGGTGTAAAGGGATGATTCAATGGAGAAGAATAGGGCGGCAAGGGTTAAAACCAAGGCGTTAACGAAGAGGATCGTGTTGCCCAGGCTAATGGAAAATCGTTTTAGAAGCATCACCGCAAGGATATCCATGCCGCCCTGGGACCCTGACGAGCGAAGAGTGGCCCCGACCGATACTCCCAACAGGATGCCTCCAAGCAGCGCGTTGAGAATTGGGTCTTGCAAGGTGAGGGGGACGTGGATCAATGAGATGGCAAGGGCGAGGCTCCCCGCCCCCACCAGACTGAAGAAAAAAAAACGGCGGCCCACAGCCATCCAAGCGGCGGCGAACATAGGGATGTTCATGATGATGTAGAGCCATTCGACTCGCATAACGGGATAGAGGGAGTGGATGACCAGGGCGATGCCGGTGATTCCGCCTGCCGCGAATTTGCTGGGAATCAGAATCCCGTTAATTGCAATGGCGGAAACGACGCTTCCCGCAGCGATGAGCAAGATATCCTTGACCACCTGCCGGGGTGAAGAAAAAATTATCTGGGGGTTATGCATAGGGGGGACCTCCTGGTAGCGGGGGGTTCATTTTTTTATATGGCATGTGATATTTTTTCATACAGTTCATAGATTTAAGCATGGTCGATGCCCACGGGAGGAGTCATCGTTAAAAATAGTACCAGATGCTCGAATAATCCTCAGGGGATTCTCCCATCTCCTCAAGACGGGAGAGATAGGTTAGAATGGGGACATCGGTCCCCACGTAGGCGCTTCTTTCAACGATATTTTTTTCCCAGGGATGAAACTCATAGACCCTTGATCCGTCGGGAAGGATGGAGATGAGATCCCGGTGCTGATAGGCCCGGAGATAGTTTTTCCCCAGACCTGGAACATTGTAGACCGGTTCGTCGGTGCGTCTCGTTCCAGGAAGAAGGCGGTTCTCCTCTTTCTGTTCCTGAAGAATTCTCGCCACGGGAACCCTGTAATCCGCCGTCTCCTCTTTTCCTTTGGGCGCGAAGGTGTAATAAGAGTCGACTCCGCAGGTCCTTATCAGGCGTCTCAGAGCCGCGGCCTCGAACCGCCGGGACACGAAAAAGGTGAATACGTGTTGATTGTAGACGCTGATCCCCTGACGTTTTAAGAGATCGACCGCGGAAACCAGCTGTGGCGTCACTTCGTAGACATGCTCGATATGGGTTACCAGGGCCACCTCTCGTTTACCTGGATTTCTGAATCGGCCCAGCAATGCGGCCAGTCCGGGGGTAATACGCATGGGCATGGTCACCGGGACCCGGCTCCCGATGCGGATCATCTCCACATGATCGATCGCCGCTATTTTTTCTAGTATCCGTTCGAGGGAGCGGTCCGTCATGGCCAGGGGATCGCCGCCGGTGATCAGGACCTCTTTGATGGCGGGATGGTTTTTTATCCAGAGGCAAGCGTTTTCAATTTGTCTCCTCTCCGCCATGGCCTTGGGCGCCATGGCGTCTGCGATTTCCCAGTTCCTTTGGCAGTAAACGCAAATTTGGGGGCAAGTGTTGAAGGGTTTTAAGATAGCAACCGCCGGATATCTACGGGTGATGAGATCAATGGGCGATGTGTCTGCTTCGAGCATGAAATCGAAGGCATGTGCCCTGTTTTTTCCGTGAGCCGCCATCTGTTCCACATAGGTGGGGGTGGGGATCACCTGCGCCCGTATGGCCCGGTCTCCTCCTCTCTCGAAATCGTTGTCCATGAGAGAGGCATAGTAGGGGGTGATCCCGAAGGGAAGCCTTTGCTTTACGGCCTTCTTCACCGTCCGGTGCTCTTCTTCGGTGAGACGGACAACAGATGCGAGTCTATCTGCATCGGTGATGATGTTTTTATCTGCCAGCGCCAGTCGTTCCACTCCCTATCTGATCCTCCAAATTCTGTGAGAATTTCCCCTTGTCTCAGGGTGCGACGGGCGATGGAGCCCTGGGAAAGGCCGTCCTCATATCGTTTCATGGTCGATTCCATGGCCACCCATATGGTGTCGAGCTCGTCGGAGCGCACAAGCGCC
>JAGVHJ010000404.1 GCA_020056645.1 Desulfobacterales bacterium | reverse complement strand
TAACTTGGAAAACATCGTCGTGGCCCACGCCGAAAAGATCGCCGAGAGCTTCACCTTCTTTATCATTTACGGCCGGGCCATTCCCGTCATTGATTATTCCACCGTGGTATCGACCGAAGTGAAGTCGCCCCACATGGATTTTCAGCGGATCAACCGCCTGATCCGGGAAAAATTAAAACGAAAGATGGTGGTGGTGGGGGCGACCATCGGAACCGACGCCCACACGGTGGGGATCGACGCCATCATGAACATGAAGGGGTATCACCAGGATTACGGGCTCGAACGCTATCCCCAGATCAGGGCTCTCAACATGGGGGCCCAGGTGACGAGCGAGGCCCTCATCACCCAGGCCCTCTCCATCGGCGCGGACGCCATCCTCGTCTCCCAGACCGTGACGCAAAAGGATACCCATATCCGGAATTTCACGGAGCTCGTGGAGATGATCGAGGCGGAAAGCCTAAGAGAGCGCTTCATCCTGGTGGCGGGAGGACCGAAAATCAGCAATGAATTGGCGATCGAGCTGGGGTATGACGCGGGGTTCGGACCCCATACCCTTCCTTCCATGGTCGCCTCCTATTTGATCATGAAACTTTTGGAAAAAAAGGGGATACGATAATGCATGCGACCATTCGAGTGAGAATGAGCCTTCAAGACGCCCACTACGCGGGGAACCTGGTGGACGGCGCGAAGATGCTCCACCTGTTCGGCGATGTGGCCACCGAGCTTCTGATCCGCCTGGACGGAGACGAGGGACTCTTCCGGGCCTACGACGCCATCGAGTTCCTGGCCCCGGTTTACGCCGGAGACTATATCGAGGCTACCGGCGAAATCGTTCATGTGGGGAACACCTCCCGGAAGATGCGCTTCGAGGCGTGGAAGGTGATCACGGCGGCTCCGGAGGCGGGGGAAACGGCGGCCAAGGTTCTTGATCCCAAGATCCTGGTGTGTCGAGCCACGGGAACCTGCGTTACGCCCAAGGAAAAGCAGCGGGGCTCCCATGACCGGTGAGCCCCTGATCATCACCTGCGCCGTGACTGGGGCCGAGCTCTCCAAGGTCGACCATCCCGGCCTGCCGGTCTCCCCCGATGAGATCGCTCTCTCCGCCCATGAGGCCGTTAAAGCGGGAGCCGCCATCATCCATCTCCATGTCCGGGATGAAGCGGGGCGTCCCACCCAGAGAACCGATGTGTTCATGGAGGCCACCCGGAAAATAAAGGAGCGGGCCGACTGCATCGTTCAATATTCCACCGGCGGCGCTGCGGGGACGCCCGTTCATGCGCGCATCGCCCCTCTATCTTTGAAGCCGGAGATGGCGACCCTCTCCATGGGAACTCTCAATTTCGGGGAGGAAATTTTTGAAAACACCGAGAAGAGCATACTCGCCATTTATCAGGAAATAAGAGGGGCTGGAGCCCTGCCGGAGGTGGAAATTTTCGACGTGGGCATGATGGACACCCTCTTGCGTTTTCTCAAGAAAGGCCTCCTGACCGCACCCTTCCATGTGAATCTGGTGATGGGGGTCGTGGGCGGCATCGGGGGGGACCTGAAGAGGCTCCTTCTCCTGAAGGAGCTTCTGCCAACGGGCCAGAGCTGGTCGGTCTCTGGAATAGGGAGATGTCAGCTTCCGCTCGCCATTCAGGCCATGACCCTGGGGGGGCATGTGCGGGTGGGTTTTGAAGACAACATCTACTACCGGAAAGGGGAGCTCGCCCGGTCAAACGCCCAGTTCGTGGAACGGATTGTTCGGATGGCAAGGGAGATGGACCGGAAGATCGCCACCGTGGACGAGGCCCGGAAAATGTTAATGACCATTTAAAAGGAGAGAACCGTGATTTTCGCCCAGATATTCGACATGATCGACGCCGGTATTGTGATCGTTGACAAGGAGTTCATCGTCCGGCGCTGGAACCGGTGGATCGAGGTGCGGAGCCACATTCCGTCCCAGAAGATCATCGGCGCATCCCTTTTCACCTATTACCCAAACCTGAAGACCTCCTGGTTTATCCGGAACGCCAAATCGGTCTTCGCATTCGGAAATTTCTGCCACTTTTCAAGGAAATTGCATCACCATTATCTTCCCATGCCCGTGGTGAAACGATTCGACTCCCAGTTCAATGAAATGCAGCAGCAATGCACCATGGGACCTCTTCGCGATGAAAATAGCGACATCACCCATCTCTACATCATGGTCCAGGATGTGAGCGAGCTCGAAGATTCCAAATTAAGGCTCGAAGCCTCCATGGAGAAGGCCAATACCCTCGCCAGGGAGGCGGAGGCGGCCAGTCTCGCCAAAAGCGCCTTTTTAGCCAACATGAGCCACGAGATCCGGACCCCCATGAATGGCATCCTGGGGATGACCCGGCTTCTTCTCGATACCCCGTTGAACGAAGAGCAGAAAGACCTGGCCCAGACCATTCAGTTCAGCGCGGACGCCCTTCTTGCCCTGATCAACGACATCCTCGATTTTTCCAAAATCGAGGCGGGGAAAATGGAACTGGACACCATCGATTTCAACCTGAGGAGCGTGGTGGAGGATGTGGCCGAACTGATGGCCGTTAAAGCCCATGAACGGGGTCTTGAATTTTCGTGCATCATCAGCGACGCCATTTTCCCTTTTCTGCGGGGAGATCCTGGACGCATCCGGCAGATTCTGATCAATCTATCGGCAAACGCCATCAAATTCACGGAGATAGGAGAGATCGCCATCCGGGCCGATCTGGAAAAAGAGACCAACACCCATGTGACGGTCTATTTTTCCGTCATGGACACCGGCATCGGCATTCCCATGAACCGGATGGAGAGGCTCTTTCAGACCTTTTCCCAGGGGGACCAGGCCATCTCCCGGAAATTCGGCGGCACCGGCCTTGGCCTTGTCATTTCAAAGCAGCTTTCGGAACTGATGGGCGGGACAATCGGCCTGGAGAGCAAGGAGGGCCGGGGAACAACCTTCTGGTTCACAGCCGTTTTCAGCAAACAGAGCGCGGACCAGGCGGCGCGGCATGAGCCTCCCGCCGGTATCGCGGGAAAACGGGTGCTCGTGATCAGTTCCCACCAAGCCGGCATTGAAGCCATCATCGGATGGTTCGATATGTGGGGGCTTATCCATGAAACCGCAAAAAGTGAGGAGGAGGCCCTCTCTATCATCGATCAGGCCCTTGCCCATGACACTCCCCATGATCTTGTCATCGTCAATCGTATTCCTTTGGAACTGGAAGGAGATGAGATCGGCCAGGCTATTAAAAACCACACCCATGAAAGCGTCCGGAATACGCCGCTCATCATGCTTAACCGGAAGGGGTTTATTGGAGAGGCAGCCCGCATGAAAGGGCCGGGGTATACCCTTTCTCTTTCAAAACCGGTTAAACAGCATCAGCTTATGGAAGCGATCCGCTTGGCGATTCAGGGTGAATCCCGGAAAGAGACGGGCCAGGCCCAAGAACCGGTCATCGTCCCTACGGTTTCCTTGCAGGATAACAAGCACAATTTTAAAATCCTTCTTGTGGAAGATAATCAGGTCAATCAGAAGCTGGTGGTGACGCTTCTTAAGAAAGCCGCCTATATGACCGATATAGCGAGAAATGGGTATGAAGCCATCAAGGCCCTGGAGCGGGACCACTACGATTTGGTGCTCATGGACGTGCAGATGCCGGAAATGGATGGTTTCGAAGCCACCCGGAGAATACGGGGGAAAGAGTCCCCGGTGCTCAATCCCGATGTGCCCATCATCGCCATGACCGCCCATGCCATGAAAGGGGACCGGGAGCGGTGTGTCGAGGCGGGAATGAACGACTATATCTCGAAACCCATCGATCCCCAGCAGGTGATCGATCTCATTGAAAAGCATTTGCTGGAAAAATATACATAGATGTTGGAAAATGATTCAATCACGCTCCTTTTTGTGATAGAAAAGAAAACGATTTAGATTGAATCGATTTAAAAACAACAGGTCAGCGCTTGATCGTAACGATTAACATACAAACATTAAAGAAAAATGGCCGGACATGATACGAAAAAAAAATCAGGAACCGATTCCCCATGAAGAACAAAAAACTCAGTCAAAGGATGATTTTCACAACCGTTTCATGGAGGTCCTCTGCACCAAGCCCGTGGCATGGTGGTCGGAGCAGCTTGATGTGGTCCCCTCCCTGATCAACGCCCGGTGGAAAAAAGGCTCCTATCCCAACGCGGACAACCTGATCAAAATCTGTTTTCTTTCGGGCATTTCCGCCAACTGGCTTCTCCTTGGAACAGGCGCCAAATTTTTGGAAAACAAGGAGATGGATGAAGATACCAGACGGACCCTCCAAAGCTATATCAGCGCCCTTGAAGATCAGAACGAGGAGATCTCCGAGCATTCGAAAAAAATCTTGAACGATGTTGAAATATTAAAGCATCTCAGGTGGTTTACGGAAACATTCCAGACCGATCAGAACAAGGAGTGGATCTCCCAGCTCGAAGCCCTTAGCGGGGAGGCCATCTTCAACCGGGTGATGATGCCCAACTATATTTTTTTAAAAATGCTGCTGGACATCATTTTCAAGAGCATCGAACACTACGCCTCCTCCAAGAACGGACAGGAGATTTTAACCGCCATGATCAACTGGATCAAAGAGAACTACACCAAAAATCTCTATCACGCAAAAGGAAGCCTGAAGGAGCTTGACACGCTCTTCAACGCGCCGGAGATCAAGGATATTTTCAGGAACGGATTAAAATAACAGGGAAAACAAAACCCTAAATCATCAGAAACCTCATTTTAGGATCGATCGAATGACTCCCATTAAAATACTCATCGCGGACGATGAAGAGTTGATTTGCAGCAGTCTGAGAAAAAAATTCATCCGCCTGGGATACGAGGTAATCGTGGCCCATGACGGAAAGAGAGCGCTTGCTATTGCGCAGAATGAGAATCCCCATATCGCCCTCCTGGATGTGAAAATGCCGAAATTAAGCGGGATCGAGGTGTGTAAACGGCTCAAATCCAAAAAAGAGACCAAGGATATTTATGTCATCATGTTTTCGGCCAGGGCCGAACAGAATGATATTGAAACGGCCAAGGAGGTCGGCGCGGACAGCTATTTATGCAAGCCCATTCCCTTTAATCTGATCAAGGAACAGGTGGATAAATTCGTTGGGAAAATCGGTTAAGCTTCCATGATGACGTCATCCCCATGAAACCCCATTCCGATCGATATTCAAGCAGCAACTACGCACTCTACCAGAGAATTGGGTTCTTTTTTTTCACCGCCTTCAGCTTGATCATCGTGATCACCATCGTGATGGTCTTCACCGTCCTCTATTTTGTTTCGAAAAACGAAATGAGGAAAGACCTCTCCACCCTGGCCAACCTGATCGGCATCAATTGCGCCGCGCCTATCCTCTTTTCCGACCAGAAAGCGGCCCAGGATATCCTTTCGGCTCTACAGGCGATCCCCCAGGTGAAGGCCGCCTATATTTTGAACGAAACCAACGAAATCTTCGCGGGATACGACCACCTGGCCCCAAAAAAGTCCGCCGCCTTTTTCCAGCAATCGCCGGTAAATATCAACACGGATGAGTTCCGGTTCTGGGAAAACCGCTACTATCTCTTCTCGCCCATCTCCTTTGAAGGAAAAATAATCGGCCGCGTCTATATCGAATCGGACCTGGAGCGGGTCTATACCCGGCTCCGGTGGTTTGCGGGAACCGCCATGATCCTGGCGATCCTTTTTATACTCATCGTGGGGTTTCTCTTTAAAAAGCTCGATTCCGCCATAACGGCCCTGAAAGAGAGTGAAAACCGTTACAGACGGGTCTTTGAAAACACCGGAACCGCCATGTTTATCTGCGACGAGGACGGCACCATCTCCATGGTCAACGCCATGTTTGAAAAGGTCAGCGGTCAGAAAAAAGAGGCCCTGGAGCAAAAGGTCCGGTGGGCCGACCTAGCGGAACGCTATCATATCCAGATCGAAAAAAGCTCGGGCCAGGGCGATTATGATGTGACGTGGCGAAACCTTCCGGGAAGCAACAAGCACTTTTACGTGAAGACCGATTTCCTTCCCGGCACCCGGAGCCGGATCGTGTCGGTGATCGACATCACGGAGATCAAAAAAGCCGAAGAAGAACTGAGAAAGAGCGAAAAGCTTAAAACCGAGTTTATCTATACCACCTCCCATGAATTGAGAACCCCCATCCAATCCATGCTTCTGGGTGTTTCAGACCTTCTTGAAGCGGAAGATATCCGGAACAACCTCTCCCTTTATGAAGATGTGGAGCTGGTGGCCAACGGCGTCAAACGGCTTGCCCAACTGGTTGAAAACCTTCTCGATCTCTCCCAGATCGAAACCAGCAAGACCCGGTTTGTCTTAAAAGAGAGCCCGGTAAACCAGATGATCGATCATGTTCTTAAAGAGGTTGCGCCCCTGGCGGAATCCTATCGGCATGAGATCCGGCGGCTCACCTCGCCTTGGCCGGATAGGTCCATCCTGGTGGACAAGGGAAAGATCGAACAGGTATTCAGCAACCTCATCGGAAACGCCATTAAATTCACACCCGAGGGGGGCGTTATTCTTCTTGATTGCAAAATCGAGACAGAGAGGATACGTTTTTTTATCGCGGATAACGGCTATGGCATCCCGGAACACGCGCAGAGAGATATATTCAAAAAATTTTTTCAGGCGGAGAGCTTCACGCCTGACCATGTGGGCGGCATCGGACTCGGGCTGACCATCTGCAAGCATATCGTCGAGGGCCATCAAGGAGAGATCACCTGTATCAGTCCAGTTCCGGAAGGCATGTTTCCAGATCTGCCCTTGGGCGGTGAACGGCAAGGATCACTCTTCACGTTTTACCTGCCCATGGCGAGCCAGGCGCTTCAGATTCTGGATCCAGGGGCCGATGATTTCAGAGTTGTCAAAGCGGAATGATAAAAAAAAGGGTAACCATCGCCATCCAGATTCTTCTTCTCCTCTGTATTGGAGGAGGGGCGGGTCAACTCCACGGGGGGGAGTCTCTCCCGTCCAGGGAGTACAAGCTGAAAGCCGGACTGATCTATAACCTGACCCAATTTGTCGACTACCCTGATCGGCAAGAAGGTGCGGAAGAGGTCTGTTTCAGGATCGGTATTCTCGGCCAGGACCCCTTCGCAGAAGAGATCGACATTTTAAACGGGAAGATCATTCAGGATCAGAAGATAGAGGTGGTGCGTTACAAGGGTGTCGACGAGGTCGCGGAGTGCCGCATGCTGTTTATCAGCAGTTCCGAAAAAGCCATGCGGACCGCCATTCTTGACGCCCTGAAGGAAAAAAAGATCTTGACCATGAGCGACATGGATGGGTTCTCGGAAGCGGGCGGCATGATCCATTTCATAACGGTCAACAACCGGATTCGGTTCAAGGTGAACCTGGTCCGGGTGAGGGCCGCGGGGCTGAGACTCAGCGCCCATTTTTTAAAGCTCGCGACCATCGTTGACCCGGAGAGAATCAAAGAGGACGATTGCGACCCCAAATGAATCGAATTTCAGGAAAAAAAAGACCACTCTCCTTCATGACGGGCCAAGGGATCGTTATTTTCTTTTTTCTCCTCTTTATCCATGCGGCCGTTTCCGCGGAAATCGAACCGTCGGCCCCCCTGCCGGATGATATAACGACCCTCTCCATCGAACAGATCATGGGAATGGATGTGGAGGTGACAACCGTCACCAAAAGAACCAAGAACGTCATGGAGACCCCCTCGTCCGTGGTCGTGATCACCGGGGAGGATATCCGCCGCTCGGGGGCGACAACCCTTTCGGACCTTCTCTCTCTCGTGCCTGGTTTCAACGTCTCCCGGATCACCTCCCAGGCCTTTCAGAGCAGCAAAAACAGCTTCGGCAAATTCTCCCAGGGGTTCCACGGCCCGGTTTCAACGAGCCTTCTTATTTTAAAGGATGGAAAATCCATCGTCTCCAACGTCACCTCGGTCAACTGGAGCCAAGTCGACCTGGTGCTCGACGATATCGATCGAATCGAGGTGATCCGGGGAGCCGCCGCGGCCCTGTGGGGATCGAACGCGGTCAATGGCGTGGTGAACATCATCACCAAAAACGCCGCGGATACCCATGGCGTGCTGGTCTCCGGAGGGATTGAGACAGACAACGGCGGCGCTTCGGTTGTCCGGGGCGGCGGCGCGTTGTCGGAGGCCATCCACTACCGGATATACGCCAAATATTTTGAAGACCGGTTCTCTCTCGACAAGACGGACCGCTCTTCCAGCTTCTCCTTTGATGTGCTCCGGTCCGGTTTCCGGATCGACCAGAAACTCAAGGATAAAGATTCCCTCCTCTATATGGGCGAAGTCTATTCCGGCGACTTCACATTCAGGTCGTTTCCGAATTCGTTTATCCGATCCCTGGGAAAATACAACATCGATACCGAAACCACCGGCGGATCGCTGTTTATGCGTTACGCTCACACCCTCTCCAACCGGTCGGACTTGGTGATGAAGGTTTCCGCCGACAGAGTGGAGACCGATTTCACCACCTTGAAGATCAAAACAACCCCCACCACCCGGGAGGATATCGGCTATGGGTTCCATGAGTCGATCGTGAATCTGGATTTGCAGCATGAATACCGGTGGAGTAGACGCCAGGGGATTGTCTGGGGGATCGAGACGCAATCCCATGGGGACGGGTTTGACTCCACCTATTATATGCATGTTGATCCGAAAAGGGACCGGGCCACCTTCACCGGCGCTTTTCTTCAGGCCGAAACCCCCTTGGTCGCAGACCACCTTTTTTTGACCCTTGGATCGAATCTCGGTCATAACGAGACCACCGGCATGGAGCTTCAGCCCTCGTTCCAGCTTCTCTTTCAACCCGGCCCCAAAGAGAGCTTCTGGGTGTCGGCGGCCCGGTCGGTCCGCATCCCCTCCCGGCTGGAAACGGGCTTCTACATGGGGGTTGTGGCCCAGAGGCTGAGCGACCGTTATTATGTCTGCCGGTTTTACGGCAACCCGGATCTGTTGCCAGAGGATCTGGTCTCCACCGAAATCGGCTGCCGGTTCAGGCCATCGGACGCGGTTTTTCTCGATGGAGCCCTCTTTTACAACACCTACGATCATATCATCTACTTCAAGCAGGGCGAATTCCCAGAGCCCATTGAGGTGGATGGAGGGATGGAATATGAGATTCCCTTCCACCTGACCAATCAGCTTCAGGCGGAAGCATATGGGGGTGAAATCGCCCTGGAGTGGCGTCTCAACCATTGGGTGCGGTTCAAATCCTATTACGCCTACCTCGCCTTTGACCTTGACCTGTCGAAAATGGACCGGCTCATCCAGGATTTCTCCCAGGTGACAGAGGAGGAGCCCAAACATGAGATCTGCTTCCAATCCTTTTTGGACCTCACGGAGCGGATCGAACTGAACACCCGGTGCCGTTATATGGGCGAGCTCCCGAAAAACGACACCAACACCCATTTTATTCTGGATTCCCAGATCCGCTACAAGATCTCAAGGAACATGGATCTCTACTTGTACGGCAAAAACCTCACCAGCGCGGATGTGCGGTTTGTCTCAAAAGATTATTTCGAAGCCCCGACCGTGGACGACACGAGCCTCGCCGTAAAGCTGGAATGGCGGCGTTGAGACGCAAGGAACATAAAGGAGATCTCCGGTGAAATATCGCCGTTTCGACCATACCGCCGATATCGGGGTCCGGATATTCGGAGAGACCTTGAAAAGCCTTTTCGAGCATGGGGCGGAAGCGCTCTTCTCCCTTATCTCCGGGGGTGGATCTGCGGAAAAAAGTGCAATCGTTACGCTGGCCATCGCCGGCGACACCCTGGAGGATCTTTTCATGAACTGGATGAAAAGACTTCTCTTTGAGTTCAATGGAAACGAGCGGCTCATCATCCGCGCCGTGATCTTGTCCCTATCGGAAAACTCCTTGGAGGCCGAACTATGGGTGGTTCCCTTTGATCCCCACATCCATGAGATCCAAAACGAAATAAAAGCGGTGACCTATCATGGATTGATTGTCGAAAAGAGAGGAGAGGGGTGGTTCGCCCAGGTGATTTTTGACGTGTGATATAAAGCGAAACAGGTGGAACATGGATTTGATTCAAAAAGATGATTACAGGTGGGAGCTTCCCCGAACCGGACAAATGAATGTTCCGGGAAGGATCTTCGCCAATGCAAGAATGATGACGGAGATCTCCCTTGAAGAGGCGGTGAACCAGGTGGCGAACGTGGCGTGCCTTCCAGGAATCATCGAAGCCTCGTTCGCCATGCCCGACATCCACTGGGGTTATGGGTTCCCCATCGGAGGGGTTGCCGCCTTTGACTGGAAAGAGGGGGTTATTTCACCGGGAGGCGTGGGCTACGACATTAATTGCGGCGTTCGCCTGGCCGGATCGAGCCTCACGGAAAAAGAGGTGCGGCCTCATCTGAAGGAGCTGGCAGACGCCTTGTTCCGGGAGATCCCAACGGGCGTCGGCTCCACCGGCTCCGTCAGGCTTTCTGTCGAAGAGGAAAAAAAGGTGCTGCGCCAAGGGAGCCTCTGGGCGATTCAGCATGGGTTTGGGGAAGAGGGGGACATCGACCGGACCGAGGATCGGGGATGCATGGATATGGCCGATCCCGGAGAGGTGAGCCGCGAGGCCCTGCAACGCGGCCTGAAACAGTTGGGAACCCTGGGCTCAGGAAACCATTTTTTGGAAATCGGCGTGGTGGATGAGATCTTCGATCCCTCGACCGCCCAGATCTTTGGCCTCTTTGAAGGCCAGGTGACCCTTCTTCTCCATTCGGGCTCCAGGGGTCTGGGTTACCAGGTGTGCGACGATTTTCTCGCCATCATGGAGAAGCACGCCAGAAAAGAGGGGCTCGCGCTTCCGGACAAGCAACTCTCTTACGCGAAAATCCAATCCGAGGCCGGAACCCGCTATCTTCACGCCATGGCGTGCGCGGCCAACTATGCCTGGGCCAACCGCCAGATTCTTCTTCAAAAGGGACGGGAGGTTTTCATGGATGTTCTGGGAATAAGCCCCAACGCCCTTGCCATGAATCTGGTCTACGATATCTGCCATAACATCGCCAAAAAAGAGATCCACGAGGTCAACGGAAAGAAGATTCCCGTTTGCGTTCACCGGAAAGGCGCGACCCGGGCTTTCCCCCCAGGCCATGCGGATTTGCCCGGAATATACCGGGCAACAGGCCAGCCAATTCTGATTCCTGGAGACATGGGAACCGCATCCTACGTGCTTTGCGGCACGGAGCAGGCCATGAAAGAGAGCTTCGGCTCCACCTGCCACGGGGCCGGACGGCGGTTGGGCAGAAACGCAGCCATCAAGGCCGCCAAAGGACGATCGATTCACCAGGAGCTGGAGGCTAAGGGGATCTCTGTTAGATGGAAAGGGCGCTCAACCCTCATGGAAGAGATGCCCGACGCCTATAAAAACGTGACCGAGGT
>JAGVHJ010000503.1 GCA_020056645.1 Desulfobacterales bacterium | reverse complement strand
CTGTTCCATACGGTATTGTCGTGAGCGTCATGGCGGAGATTAAGAATGCTGGTGTTGAAAAACTGGGCATGGTGACTGAACCTCCAAAGGAAAAGAAAAAGCCGGGAAAATGATATCGTGATGGTGCGGCACCTAACAGTCTTGGGCACGGAAAGCCATGATTTCCGAGTGTTTTCCGTTGCTTTCGCTTTTTCATTTCTTTTCCATGTGACCCTTTTGGTTATTGCCGGATATCTTCCAGGCAAAGATGTCTCGAAAAGGCGACTGCCTTCCGTCATCAATGTAAATCTGGCCTCTCTTCCGCTCCAGCAGCTTTCCAGTGAGCTGCCTGGAAAACCAGATGCCAAGCCCCACTCAAAACCGAAGCGTTCAACCGAGGTGAAGGAAAAACCTCCTGTGGAAAAGACCATTTTGCCAAAGGTGGAGCCCAAACCCAAAAGTGAGCCCAAGGAAGAACCGCCGCCACCGCCGGAAATTGTGGTAAAGAAAGAGGAGGCTATTCCTGTGGCCAAGCCAAAAACCTCCATGAAAAAACAGACCTATGAACCCGAAAAAGTTCTTGAAAAAGCGCGGGAGAAGATTGAAAAAGAGGTGGCGGACTCTTCGCAAAGAGCCTTGAGCGAACGTATCCGCGCCCTTGAGAAAGAGGTCGAGGAGACGGAAGTCGAGGTTAAAGAGGAGGAAAACGACGCCGGTGAGGGAGGCGGGGCCGCAGGTGCCGCAATGGGGGTTCCTGGCGGCGCCCAGGGCATGAGTCTTGAGGATACCTATTTGAACATTGTCGCTTTTCATATTCAGAAAAACTGGAATTTTTCAGAACAGCTGGCTGGCAACGCCAAGGGGCTTGTGGTCGCCATCATTTTTAAAATCATGCCTGACGGGGAGATCCGGGATATCTGGGTCGAGAAGCGGTCGGGGAACAACTACTTGGACGAATCGGCCATGAAAGCGATCGAGAAGTCGAGTCCGGTTCAGCCCCACCCAGCGGGTCTTGGTAAACCCTATATCACAGGCGCGCTGGAGTTTACGCCAACAGGTATTCAATAGATGGATCATTTAATGAAGATTAACATGTTTGGAATGAAGAAGATCGGCGGGTTAAAAAAGGTATTAGTGGCGGTTGTCCTGATTCATATGGCGTTGGGCGCTCTTACGGGCCATACCGTTGCGGGCGAGTATAACTATATCAGTATCAGCAATCCGTTTATGAATAAAATCCCCATAGCGGTGCCTTATTTCAGCGCCATGTCTGGTAATGCGGATGAAAAAAAGATCGCCAGGGAAGCCTCGGATCTGCTTGCGGAGACCTTGGAATTCACCGGTTTCTTTAAAGTTATCGACCGGGACGCATTCCTGGAGGACCCGAGCCAGCAGGGTATCGTGACCTCACGGATCAATTTTAAAAACTGGCGGACCATCGGAGCCGAGCTTCTAATAACCGGAGGCGTTCTTGTCTCCTCCGATCAGGTGGAGATGGAGTTCCGTCTCTTCGATATTTTCAAGGAAAAGCTTCTAATCGGAAAGCGTTACAAAGGAAACAGTGACGACACCCGGCGGATGGTCAGGCGGTTCGCCAAAGAGGTTATTTTTCAACTGACCGGTAAGAATGGTATTTTTGAAAGCAAGATCGCCTTTGTTTCCTCCACATCGGGTTCCAAGGAGCTTTATATCTGTGATTTTGATGGATATGATCCCATTAAGATCACACACAAGAACAAACTCACCTTCTCTCCTGCGTGGTCCTCGGATGGCCGTTATATCGCCTTTACTTCCTATGCGAGGGGAAAAGCGGATCTTTATATAAAAAATTTAAGCGGAAAACGGGGGGCCGTGGTCGATCTTCCAGGGGTCAATCTCTCACCCTGCTGGATGCCTGGAAGGTTCGAGTTGGTCGCCTCTCTATCTTTTTCAGGGGATCAGGAAATTTATTTGTTGACCGGAACAGGGAAAATTATTAAAAGGTTAACGAATCAATGGGACATTGATGTCTCTCCTTCGATTTCGCCGGATGGCGGCCAGATGGCTTTTGTTTCAAGACGATCGGGGGGACCTCAATTGTATGTCATGGATATGGGGTCGGGAAGCGTGAGACGGTTGACTTTTCAGGGGAATTATAACACGTCGCCCAGCTGGTCCCCTGCGGGAGACAAAATCGCTTTTGTGGGTATGGTGAGTAACGCAATCGATATCTATGTCATGGATGCAAAAGGAGGAGGGGCCATTCAACTAACCCATAATACCGGAGACAACGAATCTCCCTCCTGGTCGCCCGATGGCAATCTGATCGCCTTTTCAAGTACTCGGGAGGGAAGACCCAAGGTCTATGTGATGACCTCGTTTGGAACCGATCAGAGACGATTAATCGCCATGACCGGCGAACAATCGTGTCCCAGGTGGTCTCCCTCGGAAATTGATTATTAGTTTATTAACATCGGTCTGTTAAAAAAGGGGGTGCTGATGACAGTCTCCCTGTGACAGGCCAAAAACAAACAATATATTTAAAAAAGGAGAGAATATGAAAAAGAACATTTGGTTACGATTGGCGGTACTACTTCTGATTCCTGGCATGCTGCTCACGGTTTCCTGCGGAAAGAAAAAAGCGGAACCGAGCGCGCCCCAGCCAGTTGTTTCCGACGAATCAGCAAGCAGCAGCTACGATGACGGTAGTTCAAGAGGCGCGGATGACGCAGCCGTTACCGATGCGGATCGTGAAAGATTCACCAGCGAACCCATCTATTTCGCGTTTGACAGCGCCTCCATTGATGATGCTGGCCGTGCAGTTGTTGACAGCAAGGCTGCTTATCTTAAGAACAATACCCAGGCTGCGGTTGTTGTTGAAGGCCACTGCGATGAGCGCGGCACCAACGAATACAACATCGCCCTTGGTGACCGTCGCGCCAACGCCGTAAAAAATCTTCTCGTTGATCTTGGCGCCGATGGATCCAAGCTGACGACCATTAGCTATGGCGAAGAGAGACTTGCCGATCCGACCAATCATGACAAGAACAGACGCGTTCAGTGTGTCATCGAGTAGTTCCCTTACCGGATTCACCTCAATGGGTGAGCGAAGAATTTTTATCGCCGGGACATTTTTCGACCTAAAGTCGGAAAGCTATTAGAAGGAAGAATGGGGAGGGAAACCTCCCCAATCCATTTCAACGCATTGATACGCAGATTATTCCAGGGAAAGAGCATTGAATCGCTATCGGGCAAAAGGTATGATAAAAAAATATTTTCTTTTGACGATGATTTTTGTAATGGCTTCCGGTTGCGCCATGAACCGGGATATGGCTCGTATCGAAGAACGGCTTCAAAAGATCGAACGGAGCGCAAGGGATCAGGAGAGCGATAGATCAACCGTTCAAGACTCCACGGAGGAGATGCGAAGCAAAATAGCGGAAATGCGGCTTGACATGAATCAGCTTCATGAAACGGTGAATCAGTTGAATGGCCGCTTTGAAGAGGCCGATTATTTATCAAAAAATCAGAACGATTCCGGGCAAACGGCTCCCCAGGAGTTGCAATCCATGAAGGAGTCAGTGGATGGGATGATGGCTCGAATGGCGCGGATTGAACAATATCTGGGATTTGAAAATACCCTGACGCCGTTACCTCCTTCCGCCCCCCCAACCGTTAAGGGCGCGGAACCACTCTCGCCTGTAGAACCCACCGTACAAGTTGAAGATAAAAAACTTTCCGAAAAAGAGATCTATACCGCTGCAAAAAATGAATTTGACAAGGGGAATACCGAGGCGGCCCGTGAGGGATTTCAGGCCTATTTGAAAAAATATCCGAAATCAAATAATGCCGACAATGCCCAATTCTGGATCGGTGAGATCTATTATCGGGAAAAATGGTATGAAAAATCGATCCTCGAATATCAGAAAGTCATTGAGAAATATCCTAAAGGGAATAAGGTTCCCGCAGCCTACTTGAAACAGGCTTACGCCTTCCAGAACATGGGAGAACCTGGCAACGCCAAATTGTTGTTAAAGGAGTTGATCAGCAAATATCCCGATTCGGCGGAAGCTAAAATCGCGTCCGGAAAAATCAAAGAGCTAAATTAAGACAAGAGTATCGATTGCAATTACGCTAAACCTGCCAGCAAAGAAGATCAGCGGATGATTAAAGTGATCGGCGTTGACCCTGGGCTTGCAGACACGGGAATCGGTATTATCTGCGGTTCCGGGATCAAAGTCTCCTCGTACTCCTTCGGTGGAATACGCACTGATAAGGATCTCTCCCTTCCTGCCCGGCTCAATAAAATTTATTCACAATTGAATGATCTACTAACAGAGGAAAAGCCAGATTTAATGGTGGTTGAGGATATCTTCTCATTGCCCCGGAATCCGCGATCCGGAATTTCTCTTGGAAAAGTGACCGGCGTGATTTTACTCGCCGGATGCCACTCAGGAATCACCGTGACGGAAATCCCTGTCAGGGAGGCAAAAAAAATATTATCGGGGAACGGAAGCGCCACCAAAGAACAGCTTGAAAAAAGCGTCCGATATTTGTTAAACCATGATTCCCCCATTCGGCCTTTTCACGCCTCAGACGCCCTTGCCCTGGCGCTGATCGGGATATACCGGTTTAAGGAAAGTAGATAAACCGGATAATATAAATGTTGAAAATTCCTTTTGTTTTCTGCTAAGGATATAATTTCCGTTAAAACAAAAGCTATGTCTAATCGGGAGAATCATCACGGTGCAAAAGAAAAAATGATTGGGTATCTATCAGGAAGGCTACTTAAAAAAGAGGAAGACCGCATTCTTCTCCTTGTGGGGCAGGTTGGATATGAAATCCTCGTTCCCGCTGTAGTCATGAAAACCCTTTTGTCGAAAGACGAGGGCGACGAGATATCCCTCTATATTTACTATCATCAGACGGAAAAAACCCCTAAGCCCGTTTTAATTGGTTTCAATCTGGAGGCGGAAAAAGAGTTTTTTTTACACTTTATCTCCGTTGAGGATATCGGACCCATGAAGGCTGTGAAAGCCATGGAGCTCCCCGTAAATGAGATCGCCCGTGCGATTGAATCTAAAGACGCGGCCCGGCTGAAGGAGCTGAAAGGAATCGGCGCAAGGACTGCTCAAAAAATGATCGCGACCCTTGAGGGCAAAGTATCTCGTTATGCGCTTATCGATGAGAAGGCGCCTCCCCAACACATTCCGGTTCAGGATTTTATGGAGCAGGTTATCCAGGTGCTCGTCCAGCAGTTGGGGCATAAGCTTCCGGACGCCCGAAGGCTTGTTTCCGAAGCCATGGAGCGGAACAGTTCCATTGCAACACCGGAAGCCCTATTTGACGAAGTGTATAAAGGCGGAATAGGTTTATGATGGATAGCGTTCTTTCATATTCATCCGATAAGAAGGGAATCGTCACGGAAAAAACTCTTCCCGATGACCGGGAATTAGAAATGACATCCCTTCGTCCCCTTCGATTCAGCGACTATGTGGGCCAGCCTGAAACGGTCGAAACCCTTCAGATCGCCATCAAGGCGGCTCAAAAAAGGAACGAGCCTATTGACCATGTTCTTTTTCATGGACCGCCCGGTCTTGGTAAAACAACCATGGCCCATATCATCGCGAATGAAATGGGAAGCAACATTCATATCACCTCTGGCCCTGCCCTTGAAAAAGGAGGGGATCTGATCGGTATTCTCACCCATTTAAACGAAGGTGATATCCTTTTCATCGATGAAATTCATCGCCTTCCAAAGATTGTGGAAGAGTTTCTCTATCCGGCCATGGAGGACTTCGCCGTGGATTTTGTTTTTGACAAGGGAGTTCATGCCAGAAGCCACCGGTTACGTCTGAAACGATTTGTCTTGATTGGCACCACCACCCGTGTGGGGCTTCTTTCAGCGCCTCTCAGAGACCGGTTCGGATTGTTTCGCAGTCTTGATTTTTACAGTGAAACCGATCTGGTGAAGATCTGTAAACGGTCCGCTATTTTATTGGGAATCGCCGCGGATGATGACGGTGCGAAAGAGCTTGCCAGGAGATCGAGGGGAACGCCCAGGATCGTTAACCGGCTTTTAAAGAGGGTCAGGGACTATTCTCAGGTCCGGGGCGATGGCCGGATAACAAGGGAAATGGTCGAGGCCGCCTTGTCCCTGGAAGGCGTGGATGAGATCGGATTGACCCATCTGGACAGAAACTATTTAAAAACGATTATTTCCTACTACCATGGAGGGCCCGTGGGAATCGAAGCCATTTCAGCGACGCTTCAGGAAGAGACGGACACCCTTGTGGATGTGGTCGAGCCCTACCTGTTAAAGATCGGAATGGTCACACGCACCTCCTCTGGAAGAAAAGCATCGGAAAACGCTTACCGGCATTTGGGTTTCCGGGTGCAGAAAACCTTTTTTTAAAATAGGAGAGAGACATCGTGTCCGCCGGATTTTCTATATTAAAGATCGCGATTATCGTCCTTTTATATAACCTCATGGGCCTTCCGTGCCACGCCAAATCGTTGCCGGCAATCGCTAAGATACCGGAACCCTTGATCTCGCTTGAATCTTCCAAGAACACCATTGTCCTTGTGGAAAAGGCATCCCAGCAGCTTTTCCTGTACCAGTATGATGGGGAGTACCGGGAGATCCTCCGGATGAAATGTTCAACGGGCAAGGTGCGGGGAAACAAGAAGGAATCTGGGGACCAGAAAACCCCCGAGGGGATCTATTTCTGCACCCGTGAATTTACAAAAAAGGATTTATCACCTATTTATGGAACACGGGCCTTTCCCATTGACTACCCGAACCCGGTTGACAAAATCGAGGGGAAAAATGGAAGCGCCATATGGCTTCATGGAACCAATAAGCCTCTCAAAAAGAGGGATTCAAACGGATGCATCGCCCTCAACAATGATGATATCAACCGTTTGGCCAGTTACGTGTCCCTTTACCGGACGCCGGTGATTCTCGTTGACCAGCTTCAATACAAACGCCCAGAAGAGAACCGGGATTTAAAGAAAAGCGTGGTCGAATTTTTGAATAAATGGTGCCGCTCTTTCAACGCGCCTTCGGTTTCGGAATATTTAAAATTTTACGATGACCGCGCGGGATTGGACGGTTCTTTCTGGAAAGAATGGGCACCGATAAGGGATCGCTTGCAAAGTGCGATGGGACAGATTTCCGTGG
>JAGVHJ010000580.1 GCA_020056645.1 Desulfobacterales bacterium | reverse complement strand
GCCATTTTCGGCGAGATCCACCTCACACCCCAGGCTTTGCAGGTGCCTTAACGCCACTTTTTGATTGCTTTTGTTATCTTCCACCAGAAGAATTCGCGCCTCGGCTATCCCAGCCATTTCGTCTTTTATCGGCTCGTCGGCGGGGGGGGAAGGGGTTTCCGCGGGCGATTTTTCCAATGTGGCCCCTTCACTCTTTCTTGAAACGGAGATCCATGTGTCCACCGCATGGAGAATCTGTTTTTTCCGAAGTGGTTTGGCCACATAGTCATTGGCGCCAGCCTCAATGCACTTTCCCCGGTCCTCTGGGAGCGCGTTTGCTGTCATGGCGACGATGGGGATGGCGCTGCGCGCTTCTTCCTTTTCAAGATTCCGGATGGTCCGGATGGCGTCATACCCGTCCATGACCGGCATCTGCATATCCATAAAAATCAGATCATAAGGATGCTTTTTAAAGGCCTCGATGGCCTGCGCGCCGTTTTCCGCCAGTTCGACATAGCATCCGTACCCGGAAAGAAATGTCTGGATGATCGCCTGGTTGGCCGGGTAGTCTTCCACGAGAAGAATCGCTCCCCGCGTTTTGTTCTCCTCCTCTCTGGGTCTGAGAGCCGTTTCTGTTTCAAGGGTGAGCTGTTTTTCGGGTTCGGAGAAACTCTTTCCCGACAAGAGGGTTTCAACGGTGTTTCTCAGTGTGCTCAATCTGACCGGTCGTGTGAGGTAGGCCGTGACGCGGGGCATGGGCTCAAATGGGGCGGCGTTTGATGGGCCACCCGGCTTTTGGATGATCACTGCGGTTCCGGGCGCACGGGAGATCCGGTTCAGGGTCTTTCTCAGGGCCTCATCCGCCATCATGGCCATATCCACAAAGATCAGAGAGGGATGGACTTCCGAAGGCTCATGTTGTTCAATGAACCGGCAGGCGGCGCCGGGGGTTCCCAATCCGGTGGGCTCCCATCCAAAGCTTTTCAAGTAGTCCGAGACCACACGCCTTCCGGTTTCGTTTCCATCAATGATGAGCGCTTGAACCGGTTCGACGCGGAGGGGGAGTTTTGGGGCTGGAGGAGACGTGGAATCAGTTTGAACCGCATCGGATTCATTGGCCTTTCCGAAGAGGACTGTAAACCAGAAGGTTGATCCCTTGCCTTCGTCGCTTTCAAGGCCGATTTCACCGCCCATCAACTCGGTCAACTGCTTGCTGATCGTGGTGCCCAGGCCGGTGCCGCCATATTTCCGGGTGGTTGACCCATCGGCCTGGGTGAAACTCTCGAAGATCCGGTTTTGTTGGGATTTGGGAATGCCGATGCCGGTGTCTTTCACTTCAAAATAGATCTTGACAGCGCTCTCCTGCTCTTCGGCGATCCGGGCCTGGATGACGATCTCTCCTTCGTGGGTGAATTTGAGGGCGTTTCCTGACAAATTCATGAGGATCTGCCGCAACCGGCCAGGGTCTCCCAGAACAAGGGTTTTTTGACCGGGGGGAATGTAAGAGAAAAATTTGACACCTTTCTGCTCGGACCGGATAGCCATGCCGCCCGCCAGATCTTCCACCAGGGTCCGGATGTCAAAGGGAATGGTTTCCAGCGCCAGCTTACCGGCTTCAATTTTTGAGAAATCGAGAATGTCGTTGATGATGCTTAAGAGGGCGATGGATTCGGTGTTGATCGTGTGAAGAAGATCGGTCTGCTCGGCGTCCAGCGATGTTTCCATCATGATCTCCGCCATGCCGAGGATGGCGTTGATAGGCGTTCTTATCTCATGGCTCATATTGGCCAAAAATTCGCTTTTGGCGATATTTGCGTACTCCGCCTTTTCCCTGGCGGCGATGAGGTCGGTCACGTCCACGAACGATTCGATGCGGCCCGCGGGCTGCTTCATTTTATCGTACAGGGTGTCTGCGTTTCTGATGACGGTGAGCTTTCTGCCGTCTTTTGTGTAAAAGATTCCTTGGGATTTGTAGAGAGGCCCCTGCATCTCTTGGTCGTTCCCTGTTTTTTCGTCGCCTGGCGCAGGGGTTAGAAGGATTCGATAATCCCGCCCAATGATCTCCTCCTTTTTGTAGCGGGTGATGAGGCAGAACTCGTCGTTAACATTGACGATTTTTTGGTTCATGTCGAGGGTGATGATCGCTGTCGCGGCGACGTCCAGGGTTTTTTTCTGGAGGCGGCTGATCTCCTTGAGCTTGTCGTTTACAAACCGCAGCTCTTTGGTCCGGGCCTCTATCTCGGATTTGAGCTTGTCCGCATACTCTTCCTGATGCTTTTGGATGATCTGATAGTTCCGGTGGTTCTCTTCGAGAATCTCCTGATTTTTGATCTCAAGAACCTTCACCTGCCGACGCATCTGGGTCTTTTGGATGCCGATCAGCTCCTTCTCTTCCGCAAGTTTTCTTTCACTCTCGAAGAGCCGGATAAGAAGAGCGATTTTCTCCGTGAATGTTTTTTCATGGGAGGGGCTTTCAACCGAAGAGGGGAGAGAGAGAAGCAGAAGGGCGTTGAGATTTTTTATCGAAGATAAAAATAACCTTGTTTGCCCAATCCGATGCAAGAGGAACGGGCTTCCCTCCACTCCTCTTGCTTGATCGATGGGGGGTGCGAGAGCGCTCTCTTCCACGGGGATATCGTCGCCGATTTTTTGGTATTTGTTTCCGCCGCCGATGATAATCTGGACCGCCTCCCCCTCCAAATAGGGCCTCAGATAGTCAATCAGCTCTCTTTGGGTGTCAAACGCCTCATCGATTTCGTTGAAGATGTCGTGATTAGATTCCATGCCGCTCATCCCGCATCCAGATCGTGGAGGTCCCTGGCCTTGGCCATCTCTTCGGGAAGCTCTCGGGTGAGAAGCCTGAACTCCTTGATATTGTCATGAATATATT
>JAGVHJ010000314.1 GCA_020056645.1 Desulfobacterales bacterium | reverse complement strand
TCGAAGGAGCCCACGTTGTCCGTATGGCCAACGACATAAAGCGTCAGCGCGCTGTTATTCTCCAGGAGTTTCACGATTTCCAAGAGAGCCGCGCCGGATTCGGGCTTAACCTCCGATTTCCCGGTATCGAAGTATATGCCGTATATCGAAACATGGCCGGTCGAATTGATGTCGTTCCCCATCACTTCAGCGTTGGCAACGACCTCCTGTTTCATGAGCTCCTTTTCCACGATAAAAATCCGGTACTTATTATTAAAGGAGCGGACCTCGACCCACGTCTCCTTTCCCTCTTTCTGGAGAACGATGGTGGAGACTCTGTTGAAGTTATCGTCGAAGATAACATTTCCGCCGATTTTTTTCAGGGCATCCTGAATATTCCTGCGTATTTTCAATTCTCCAGGCTCCGCCGCGCCCTTGTTCAGGTTGTATGCGATATAGTACTTGCGGCCTTCGATGCTGACCGCTTTTTTATCCTGGCCGATGAAGCGCTGGCTGTCGAACTCGGCCTCCTTATATTCCGAAATATAGAAATCGGGCATCCTTGAAAGCAGGGGATGGTCCTTGCTCCCTTTTACATCCTGATCGGCGGCCATGGAGAGACCAAAACCCGCCAGTACAACAAACAGACTGAAGAGCACTGCAACTTGTTTTTTCATTTTACCCCCTGGTTGTTAATTCATTGAATATAGATAGGATTGTTATTCTGACTTGACCTATTTCAGGTTTTTAAATGTGTGTCAAGCATCAAAAAAAGGGGCAAGCCAAGGATATTTTTTCCAAGGTTCAACGGCTTATTACAGAAGGGAGGGACAAAAGGGCATGGGCGGACCTTTTTATTAAAAAAAAGAGTCCACCCGGCCACCAACGCATTAGGAAACGATCATTTCATGAACATCCGGGGGACGATCCGGAGGAGCTTCAGAAGCCCCATCGCCCGGAGCGATAATTTTTCGGCGAACACACTCTCGAGCAGGCCCTGCATGCCATCGTATATGGACGCTCCGTGGGGGTGCCACCAGAGGTTCTTTTTCACGAAGGGAAGGATATCGGTCACGATCACCTGGGGCTCGGTCATCTCTTGGAAGCCAATTTCGCCGTGGGTGCGGCCGATGCCCGACTCTTTGAAACCGCCCCAAGGTGTCTCGGCCAAACCGTGGCTCATGAGGTGGTCATTGATGGTGACCGCGCCCGCCCGGATTTTCCGGGCGATAGTCGCCGCCCCTTTGAGATTTTTCGACCAGACCGATCCTGTCAACCCCAGATCCGAATCGTTGGCGAGGGCGATGGCCTCCTCCATCGTATCGACCTTCATGACCCCCACCACCGGACCAAAGGTCTCCTCTTTCATCACGCGCATCTCGTGAGTCACCTGGGTGAGAACAACTGGAGCCATGCTGTTTTTCAAATTCTGATTTTTCAGGTGTTTCGCCTTTGCATAGATCACGGCCCCTTTTTCCAGGGCCTCGTTGATGTGGGCCTTGACCGTTTCCACCTGCCGCTCCGTGGTCATGACACCGATGTCGGTCTCGAAATCATCCCCATACCCGACCCGTAGGGCTTCGGTCCGATCTTTCAGCTTGGCGAGAAACTCGTCATACGCATCCTTATGAACATAGATACGCTCCACGCCCCCGCACGACTGACCGGCATTTTGAAAACCAGCCCAGACCGCGCCCGCTGAGGCCCGGTCCAGATCCGCATCCGCACAGACGATCATGGCGTCATTTCCGCCCAGCTCCAGACTCACGGGGGTAAGGGTTTTCGCGGCTTTTTCCATCAGGTATTTGCCCACCGGCACCGAACCCGTAAAAAAAAGCTTGTCCACACCGGAAGCCAGAAAGGCGTCTCCGGCCACCCGGCCCTTCATGTTCACATAATTGAAAACGTTTTCCGGCAATCCCGCCTTATCCATGATCTCTTTTAAGAGAAGCCCCACCATCTGCGTCTCCGAGGCGGTTTTCAAAATAACGGCGTTTCCCGCGAGAAGGGCCATCACCACTTCGGAAAAAGGAATGGCGAAGGGGTAGTTCCAGGGAGAGATGATCCCCACCACGCCAAAGGGAACCCGGACCATCCGGCTCACTTTGTTGGCGGTGAAGATCGTGCCCGGCATGAGAAGCCGATCTTTCAGAAATCGTTTGGCGTTCCCGGCATAATAACGGGCCGCCATGGCGGCGGGAAAAACCTCAGCGACGATCGCGTCCACCCGTGTTTTTCCGTTGTCACGGGAGATGGTCAGCGTCAGCTCGTCACACTTTTTGAGAATCAGGGTTCCGATGTTCTTGATGAGGCGGGCCCGCTCCCGCACCGGAACCTCTTCCCATCGGGCTTGGGCGGCCCTGGCCTTTGTCATGATCTCCTTCAACTCTTCCATGGTGGAGACCGGCGAATAGCCCATCAAAGCTCCCGTGGCCTTGTCGTAGCACGGATCGCCTGACTGGCCCATGGCCCCTGAATTCGCATCCTGGGGGGTAATCGACTCTATTCTCCTTTGTGTCAACATCTGCTGCGCCTCCCTCTTTTACTCAATGCTCAAATTTTTGTTAATTTGCCAACTCCTGCGGGGGGAAATAACAGGTTACGAGCGATGTGTCAATATTGACATAATGGGAGGATCGTCTGAAAAGATGCCTGGGGCCACTTTCGCCGCAGCAATGGAAAGTAGCGCTTTGAATGGGATTTAAGATCTGTCAGCGCATTCAGGGTTGAGCCTCGGCAGGAAGGTTTCATCAAAAAAGAGGTCGGCCTGTTCATTCACCTGGCTGTGCATACGCCCGAACCTTTCAAGCAGAGATTCGGCAAGGGGGGTAAGGGCCGACCCCCCTCCGGCGGACCCTCCGGCGCACTTGACCAGAAGAGGCTGCCCCAGCGCCTCTTCGGTGGTTTTTATTTTCCCCCAGATGGCGCGGTAGCTCATCTTCAATTCTTTGGCCGCTGCATTGATGGAACCGCACCGTTCAATGGCGCTTAAAATTCGAAACCGGCCAAGCCCGAAAACAACCTTTCCCGAACCGTCTTCTATCCAAATCTTTGATCGGATGCGAAAATCCCGCTCCTTGGATTTCATGACTGATCTCTTCCTCCTCATAGTGTGTTTAAGTGTCTCGGAAAAAGATTACCCCCAAGTCCCGCCGAAGACAAATCTTTTTACTGAATGTTGACAAACCCGTCATAACCGCATTATTCAATTGTCAATTAAAGAAAATGTGTGATAGTTCTATGGCTGTCTTTGAAAAATGCGAAACCCCCTTTTTGAAAACCGGAACTGGGAAGGGGGACTCCTCAATTGACCTGCATGAAAAATGGAATCAATGTCGCCAAACCTCTCCAATAAAACGAGTTCCATAGAAACCCGTTGTGCACGCAAGTTCGCCCATTTGCGGGAGATCCTTTCTCAGATGGAGTCGCTCCTCGTGGCCTTTTCCGGCGGCGTTGACAGCACCCTTCTCCTAAAAATCGCTTCCGATCTTCTGGGAGACCGGGTAACGGCCATCACCGCCCTCTCGGAGACCCTCTCCCGCTCCCAACACGACCGGATAACACATTTTTTCGCGGCCCACGCCATCCGCCACATAAAGATAACATCCCCTGAAACCAGCGATCCCTGCTTCATAAAAAACGATAAGGATCGATGCTACTATTGCAAAAAAGTCAAATTTGGCCTGATGATGGACCATGCGGCCGCAAACCATATTACAGCGGTGATCGACGGATCGAACAGGGATGATCTGAATGATTACCGGCCTGGAACACGGGCCATCCGGGAACTGGGGGTGAGGAGTCCCTTTATTGAGGCGGGTATCGCCAAAAGCGAGATCCGTGAGATGGCGAGGAGCCTTGATCTTCCGGTCTGGAACCTGCCCTCTGATTCGTGTCTCGCCACCCGGATTCCCTATGGACGTCCCATCACCCGCCAGAAACTCGCCGTCATCGAAAGGGGTGAAGCCTTTCTGAAAGATCTGGGGCTTATCCCCAGCATCCGGGCAAGGCATTATGACGAGATGGTAAGGATAGAACTCAATGAGAAGGATTTCAGCCGGTTCTCTGACGCGGATTTCCGGAACAAGGTGATCGGATTTTTCAAAGAGCTGGGCTTCGTCCATGTCACCCTCGATCTGGAGGGATTTCACTCCGGAAGTATGAACCAAACTTTCACAATCGATTTAAATTAAGGAGCCCCTCCATGGACCAGATCCATTTAAAATCCCTTCTTGAAAAGGTTCAAAGCGGCGATCTTGATATCGAAAGCGCGGTTTTCGCCTTGAAAAAGCTCCCCTTCGAAGCGCTGGGCTATGCCCGTGTGGACCACCACCGGGCGCTTAGAACCGGAATCCCCGAGGTAATCTTCTGCCAGGGAAAAACCATTCTTCAGATCCAGGGAATTGTAACCGCCATCGCGGCCCATCACGACAACATCCTGGCCACTCGGGCAAGCCATGAGGTTTACGAGGGCGTGAAATCGGCGATTCCCGACTGTGAATACCATGAGGCCGCGCGGATCGTCGTGGTCAAGCCCAGACCACCGGTTGAACGGAAAGGCGGCATCGTTGTCGTCTCCGGCGGAACGTCGGACCTGCCGGTCGCGGAAGAAGCGGCGGTCACCGCCGAAGTGCTGGGAAACCGGGTCACCCGGATCTATGACGCGGGGGTCGCGGGCCTCCACAGGCTTCTTGTCAATTGCGACGATCTCTTCAACGCAAATGTCATCGTCGCCGTGGCGGGCATGGAGGGAGCGCTCGCGAGCGTCGTGGGCGGTCTTGCTTCTTGCCCGGTCATCGGGGTTCCAACAAGCGTTGGTTATGGAGCGAGCTTCGGCGGGATCGCTGCCCTCCTCGCCATGCTGAACAGTTGCGCCTCAGGGGTCTCCGTGGTCAACATCGACAACGGGTTCGGGGCCGGGTTTCAGGCAAGCCTCATCAACCGTAGGATATCGGATCTATCCCCTTCCTGACGCCTCATGAAAGAATGCGTTAGGAAAATTCCCGTTTGAGATTCCTTCCTGACCATGATAAAAAACCTGAAAACTGGAAACGAATTCAATAAAGGATCAAGAGATGAAACAGACCGACAAAACACCCAAGGAGACTCACCAGACGCTTTCTGAAAGCGAATCAAAAAAAATCCTTGCCGGTTACGGCCTCCCCGTGGTGGGCGAAGTCGTGGCCAAAACACCTGAAGAGGCGCTCCGTCTGGCCGAAGAAACCGGTTTCCCTGTGGTGGTGAAAGGTCTTGGCCAAAAACTCATCCACAAGACCGAGCGGGGTGTTGTTTATCTGAATCTGAAAGACCGGCAGGCGGTCTCGGACGCCATTGAGGCCATCACCCTTTCGGCGGGAGAAGAGCTGGAGGGTTTTCTCATCCAGCCCTTTCTGACCGGCAAGCGGGAGTTCGTCGCTGGCGTGTTCCGGGACCGGATGTTTGGGCCGGTCATCATGTTTGGGC
>JAGVHJ010000271.1 GCA_020056645.1 Desulfobacterales bacterium | reverse complement strand
GATTCGAAGGCTTTTTGCGCTAAAACTGGCAAACTGTCCGAGGCCTTTAGGCCGAGTTTTTGCCAGTTCAGCAAAAAGCCAAGAAGCTCCCGAAAAAAAATAGGGAACGAACAAAACGGGCGTTTCGCCATCTTGATGAATCGCTGCTGAATAGTTACAAATAAGCTCCGTTCCCATGAGCTTTTTCTAGGCGATCATGTAACTTGCGGCGGATTTTTCAAAAGCCGCCACCTGCATTTTTTCCCAGAGGGGGTCTTGCCCAAGCTCTTTCGCCATGAGGGCCGCCACAACAGGGGCGGAAGCCACGGCGGCCTTGGCGTCAAGAATCAGCGCCCGGGTGCGTCGCTCCAGAATGTCCCTGACGGTTCGCGCCATTTCATGCCGCACCCCCCACACCACTTCAACCTTCTTATAGGGGAGACTGGGGTGGAGCAACCCATCCAGCTCCGGATTCAGTTTGACCATCCGTTTCAGGTCGGCGGCTTGATTTCCGTAAAGATGAAAGGGCTCATTTCCCTTGTCATTGGCGGACCACCCATAGAGATTCAGCCACCGGGTTCTCGATGGCCTGTGATCAAGCCCCGCTATCACGATGGCCTTATCGACCACATCCTCCCCCATCTTCCGGTAGGTGGTCCACTTCCCACCCGCGATGGTCACAAGACCGGAAGGGGTGATCGTGATATGATGATCCCTGGAGAGGGAGGAGGTCTCATGGGTGGTGTCCGACTGGATCAGGGGGCGTATTCCTGCGAACATGCTCAGGATATCCGTTTTGGATGGATTCTTGGTCAGGTACTTGGCGGCATGGTAGAGAAGAAAATCGATCTCTTCCGGTTTGGGAACCGGCTCCTCGGTCACCGAATCAAGAAAGGTATCGGTGGTGCCAACGATCACCCGGTCGTGCCAGGGAACGGCGAACAAGACCCGGCCATCATCGGTATGGGGCACCATGATGGCGCTCTCGCCGGGCAGAAACGATTTATCGAGGACAATATGGACCCCCTGACTGGGAGCGATCATGTTCTCCGCATCTTTTGTATCCATTTTAATGATGGAGTCCACAAAGACGCCCGTGGCGTTGATGACCGCCCTCGCCCGGATCTCATACTCCTTTCCGCCCTCCTGGTCCTTCGCGACGACACCCGTGATCATTCCCTTATATTTGACCAGGGAGATGACCTTCATGTAGTTCAGCAGGCATCCGCCCAGGTTTTCAGCGGTTTTATAGAGGGTCACCGCCAGTCTCGCGTCATCGAACTGGCCATCATAATACATGACGCCCCGCTTCAATCCCTCAGGCTCCACCGTGGGAATCTTCCGCAGGGTCTCTTCCCGCGAGATGACCCTCGATTTTTCAAGCCCCAGTTTTCCGGCCAGCATGTCGTAGAGTCTCATGCCGATACCGTAAAAAGGGCCCTCCCACCACCCGTAGTTGGGAACGACAAAGGATTGATGGTGAACCAGATGGGGGGCGTTGTTGAGCAGAATTCCCCGCTCCTGAAGCGCCTCCATGACAAGGGAGATATTGCCCTGCTGAAGGTACCGGACCCCTCCGTGAATCAGTTTGGTGCTTCTGCTCGATGTGCCCTGGGAAAAATCGAGTTGCTCCAGAAGGAGGGTGCTGAAGCCCCTTGAAACGGACTCGACCGCGGCCCCGAGACCGCTTGCGCCTCCGCCGATAATGACGATGTCCCACACTTTCGCCGGATCATCCATCTGACCGATAAATTCGTCCCGTTTCACAAAGCATCTCCTTCTATTGATTGGATAGAGCCTCAATGGCCATCACCGCACGGGCCAGTTTGAAATCTTCCGGGGTGGTGATCTTCATATTGCACCGGCTCCCCTCCACCATGGAGATCAATTTCCCCATCTTCTCGATCAGGGAGGCGTCGTCCGTCACAGAAAGCCGATTTTCCTTGGCCGCCTTATGGGCGTTATAAATCAGATCGTAATCAAAACACTGGGGGGTCTGGGCCATCCAGATCTTTTTCCGCTCGATGGTTCCGATCACCCGATCATGGCGATCCAGTTGTTTCAGGGTGTCGATGGCGGGAATCGCCGGGATGCAAGCCCCGTATCGTTTCACTTCCGAAAGACACGCGTCGATAAGCTGTCGGGTGACAAAGGGCCTTACCCCGTCGTGAATCAATACAATATGGGAGCCCTTGGCGGCTTTTAGCCCTTCAAACACAGACGCCTGACGGTCCACCCCGCCCTTCACGATCTCAATCTTTTTCTTGAATGGATAGGGTCCGACAATATTGTTTTTGCAGTAAGCCAGATCCCCCTCGGGAACCGCCATAATAATCCGGTCCACCTGGGGAGCGTCGTCAAAGGGCAACAGGCTCCGAGTAAGGACTGGAACATTCTCCAGCAAAAGATATTGTTTCCGGACATCGGCTTTCATTCGCAAGCCGCTGCCACCTGCGGCTATTATGGCTGTGATCATTGTCGTCTACCTCAAATATTTGAGCGAGTCCGGCAGGGGAATCCCCTTCCCCATGGAGTCCTCTCCATAGTTCACGCTCGCAAGAATTTTAATATCGTTCAACGCCCTCACATCCCCTTCAAATACGACCTTCGCGATATTCTCTTTCTGAATTTTACCTCCAGCCCATTGAAGATCAAGAACGCTGCCCGCATCAAAACGGTCGGCCCCCACGCACATCTCCACCTTGCCGCCATAGTGCTCAACGATTTTTGCGACCATCAGACTGGGGCGGGCATGAAACCCTCTGGTAACGGGAATGCCGACGCAAAGGGAGCTTCTTTCGATATATTCGTTTAAAATAGTCTTGGCCAGGGTTTTGCCGTCGGTAAGAAACTTGTAGGCGAAATAGAGGCCATAATTAATGGCCACATCCATCATTCTCTCCGGGTCGATATGTTGCGCCAGCCTGTCTTTTACATGGACATAGATCTCTTTATAGCCCACTTCATGGAGATGGCGTTCATAAAAATGGAGGAGCCTGCCGATGATCTGAAGCAAATGAAACACAACGGAAAAATGGCCTCGAAGCTGCTTCAGCTTCCGGTTTCCGAAGAGGTATCCGCCATGGATAACATAGGAATCAAAGGAGGACTGGAGATTATGGACCAGCATTTCAAAACGCCTTATCTCCACTTCGTTGACCTTGGTTGGAACCATTGCGCTGATCTCCTCGGGGGTGCATCGCTGGTAGATGCCCACCTGGTCGAGGGCCTTCGCCACCTTCAGGAATTCACTCGCAATTTTTACGATATTTTTATCCTGCTGGTCGATATTCTCGTCATCGATGTCAAATCCGAGCATATCTCCGGGGACAAGACCGGGAAAGCTCTGAATGTTTAAATCGGATTCAGGGATCGATATACTCAACCGGGCGGCCTCTTCAAGAATCACCGGAGAAAGCTTGATGAGGGTTTGGGTGATGAAATGGGTCGCTTTTTCGCCTTCCGCCTGGAAATCCTTGATATCGTCAAGATCGTAAAATTCAAGACGGTTTTCAATATGTTGCTGGGAATAACCGGCCAGACTGATATGGCGAATGGCGGCGGAGAGTTCCCTGTAGAAGTACCAGTTTTTGTTGTTTTTGGCCCCGTGAATATCGAGGAAATCTTCAAGCAGCTGGGAATTGGCGATCAACAGGGAGTAGAGTTTTTTTGTGAAGATACACGGATCGGCATCGGGACCAAATCCACTAATATAGACGCAGCACTTGAGGAAATCCCCCGAATAGGTTCCGATCTTTTTGGCGAATGCGATATCTGTGAGTTTTTCGTTCATCATCAATGGTTGCTGATTTTTTATAATGAAACCGGTCAGAGCTGCCTGTAAGCCGAATTCTGTTACCCTATCTGGTTACCCAAAATAAGGTCAACGGCCATTCATCTAGTATTCCCGTTGCCGGAAATATCAAGCGACCTACCCAGAAGCATCAGGCGGGCAACCCTAAAACGCTTCTCTATTTGGTCTTGCATCGGGTGGGGTTTACATAGCTTTTCCGGTCACCCGGAAAACTGGTGCGCTCTTACCGCACCGTTTCACCCTTACCCGGCGCCCAATCGGTCTTTTTTATCAGGGCCGATATAGACGGACACCTGTTTGTAGGCTAAAAAAAACTGGTTGGGCGCCGGGCGGTCTGCTCTCTGTTGCACTTTCCTTCATGTCGCCATGACTCCACGTTATGGAGCACCCTGCCCTGTGATGTTCGGACTTTCCTCCCGGACCTTGAAAGGGTCCCGGCGGCCGTTCGGCATGCTCTGACCGGTGACTGTTCCGGTTGATTGAAGCTCGATGTTCAAGTTTTTATTAATTTGCCAAACTCCTTTGCGTTGGGAAAAAAATTTGATCCTCTCGATAGGCCATCTATTCCTGCGGTCAAATTTTTTCCGTATTGGATTTGAACAAATTTCCTAAAAACGTGAAGAGCGAGTGAAACAAAAAAAATCTATAGGTTCGTTTCCTCCGGTTTTTTATAATAGATGATCCGATGGCACTGCTGACAGAAGGTCAAGGGGCCGCCACGCTGAAGCTCGATATATTTCTGGGGTGGTAAATTAATGTGGCATCCCTTGCATGTGCCGTTCTCCACCGGAACAATGGCCAATCCGCCTGCAATATTAGAGATTTTCATGAATTTTGCAAGAAGTTTCGGAAGAATCAGGGGCGTAATCTCCTCTTTTTTTCTCTCAATGATCTCCAGTTGTTGTTTCTCTTCAACCGATTCATTTTCAATCTCTTCTATTTCCTTTCCGAGCATCGTTTCCAGCTGGACGAGCTCGGCCTTTCTTTCATTCAACTCCCGTTCCTGCTGCTCGATCTCTTCCAGCTCCTTGATCAGAAGATCATCTATTTTTTTATTCTGATTGACATTGTCATCAATCTCCCGGGAGAGCACCTGATACTCCTTGTGGGTGGAGACCCCTTTCAAGGTTTCCTTGCTTTTCTGAATCCGGGTGGCTCTCTCGTTGAACTCCACTTCGAATAGCCGGTATCGATCCTTCATCAACTGAAGCGCCACCTCTTTTTCGTCGATCATTTTCCGGAAATTCACTATTCTTGAATTTCGTTCGGATATTTTTTCATAAACACTGTTGACGATTTTTTTAATCCGAATGGACTCGGTTTCAATTTGCTGCAGATGGATCAACCTCTCCACCTGTTCCTGGGTTATTTCCTGCATTGTCGTGTTCCATCTTGTTTATTTTTTGATGTTTAGCATCGTTTTACATGTAATGAAACGGATCTTTTTCAAGATCACAGCATTGGATATCAACCTCTATTTTTCTCTCGGAAAAAATGGTTTGTAATTTATGTTTCAACGCTTCAAGAACAATATGCTCCGAGGCGAAGTGCCCAATATCGGCCATGAGTTTGCCCTTCTCCTCAATCAATTTCGCATCATGATAACGAAGGTCGCCGCTCACATAGCAATCGGCTCCGGACTGGAAGAAATGAGTGAGAAGCGATGATCCGCTTCCGGAGCAGAGGGCGACTTTTTTCACCAGATGAGAGGATGCACCGGCGGTTCTAACGGTTTGAAGGCCCAGCCTGGTTTTCATCTCGGAGACAAAGGTCTCGAAGGGGATCGCTTCGGGAAGCTCCCCGACCCGTCCCAGCCCATGAGCGCCTGCCTCCGGAAAAAGCGGATAAAGATCATAGGCGACGGTCTCATAGGGATGGACTTTTTTTACGTTTTCGATGGTTGCGGCGATCGACTCCCTGGCAAGGACCGCTTCCATTCTCACCTCTTCCACCTGATTCAGACGCTCCGGTTGTCCGGTAAAAGGCGTCGCGCCCTTTTCCGGATAGAAGGTCCCAAAGCCGTTTACGGCGAATGAGCACCCCGAATAGTTGCCGATATGACCGCATCCGGATCGAAAGAGGGCCTCCCGCACCCGCTCATGATGCGCGGCGGGCGTGAAAACCACCAACTTATATTTTTCGGATGTGGCCGATGGGGCTGGCTGAAGGGGGAGAAGATGGGTCAACCCGATCTTTTTTGCGAGAATATCGTTGACACCGCCTGAAACCGAATCGTAATTGGTATGGGCTGAAAAAACAGATAGTCTATGCGTGATGCACGTCTGAATGATCTTTCCAAGGGGCGTATTGAAATCGATGGATCTGGGAGCTTTGAATATCAGGGGATGGTGGGTGATCAGAAGATTGGCTTTCTCTTTGCAGGCGGCGCTTACGACGTGTGTCGAAGCATCCAGTGCAAGAACGATTTTGTTGACCGGCCAGGTTCTATCTCCGATCTGAAGCCCCGGGTTATCCCACGATTCAGCGAGATTGGGTGGTGCGATCTCGTCCATGATTTGAATCAGATGGGATACGGTTATCCCCAAAACAGATCTCCTTAAATTGAAAAGGCGTGGTTTGTTCAACCACGCCTTTGGTTACCGTATACCGTGTCGTTCCCGTTTTGTGAAAAGTTTCATAACATTCCAGTCAATGTTCTCTTTAACTTTCCTCTGGTGGGCCCACCTGGGTTCGAACCAGGGACCTACCGGTTATGAGCCGGTGGCTCTTCCAGCTGAGCTATGGGCCCCAAGCGGACTTTCGCTATTTAGCGCCACACGTCCCTTTTGTCAAGGCTTATATTTCTATAAAACTCTTAAGCTTTTTACTCCGGGTCGGGTGTCTTAATTTTCTCAACGCCTTTGCCTCGATCTGCCGGATACGCTCGCGCGTCACGGCGAAATCTTTCCCAACCTCCTCCAGGGTGTGATCGGCCTTTTCACCGATTCCAAAGCGCATTCTCAAGACCTTTTCCTCCCGAGGGGTGAGGGTCGCAAGAACCTTCCGCGTCTGTTCGGCCAGGTTCATGCTGATGGCCGCGTCTGTGGGCAGAAGGAACTTCTTGTCCTCGATAAAATCGCCAAGATGGCTGTCCTCTTCTTCTCCGATGGGGGTCTCCAAAGAGATCGGCTCCCGGGCGATTTTCAGAACCCGTCGCACCTTGTCCAGGGGGATCTCCATTTTCTGGGCGATCTCCTCGGGGGTGGGTTCACGGCCCAGCTCCTGAACCAGATAGCGTGAGGTGCGGATGAGCTTGTTGATCGTCTCTATCATGTGGACCGGAATACGGATC
>JAGVHJ010000466.1 GCA_020056645.1 Desulfobacterales bacterium | reverse complement strand
ATAAAAAATTCTTAACGGCATCTTTTTACAAATATTCATTTTGAAATCGCAGTATGAGAAATCACTTACGTCTAAATCGAATATTTAGCAATGAAAAGGGGGTGATTGAGAGAATTTATCGCATAAAAAGAACACAGACATTTCTCTATTTCAATTGTCGCTCGAAAACTGTTCGGAAAAACTGAAAACCACTTGTTGTTAAATTTAGGAGAGAAAAATGAAAAGATTATTGATTTTGTTGGGTTTGTTTGTATGTATATGTACATTGACAACCTCGGCCTTAGCTGAAATGAGTTTGTATGGTTCCGCAAGGATGAGCACCTTTTATACCATGGAAGATGAGGATAAGAGCGTCACCGGCGAGGACGATGTTGATTTCAATGAATGGCTGCAAACCAACGCGAGAGTCGGCGCGAACGTGACTACCGGTGATGTGAAAGGCCGGTTTGAGTATGGAACGAAAAATGATGTGGCCGATGTCCGTCTTCTCTATGGAACCTGGGATTTCGAACAGGGCACCCTTCTGGTTGGTAAAGACTATTCTCTGATCGATTCCCATATGATCAGCAATGTCTCCTATATGGACGATGCGCTCTTTCTTTCCATCGGTCTTCCCTATGCCGGCCGGACTCCTCAGATCCGGGTCACCATGGGAGATCTTTCCATCGCCGCCCTCAAACCCTGCAATACAGATACGGTTGGGTTAAAATCAGCCAATGGAACGCTTGATGTGGATACCTATAGCCCCAAAATAGAAGTTGCTTACAATATCGCCATGGACAGTGTCAAGGCAGCCCTTTTCGGCGGTTTCAACACCTATAAAGTGGGCTTTACGGCAACGGGCGATACAGAACAGAAAGATTATGAAATCTATTCGGGAATCGCAGGCGCCCGGTGCATGGTCACCATCGATGACGCTTATGTGAACGGTACTCTTTTCTATGCGATGAACGGTGGAAACTATGGTCTCGCATTGGAAGGGGCCGCAAAAACAGCTGAGTTGTCAATTGATGGCGATGTGGAAGACAGCTCCAGCTTCGGCGGCGCGCTGATCGCTGGTTCGAAGATTGACGACATGTTGGCTGTGGAAGGCGGTGTGGGATATGTTCAGAACGATGTTGATTCCGCGAAAGATCCCGATGCCACCATGGCCGTCTATGCCCAGCTCAGATACACTCCCGTTAAAGAGGTCTGCATCGTACCGGAGATCGGTTATGTCGATTACATGGATGATGCAGCTGGTGAAACCCAAGGTTCAAAATATTACGCAGGCGCAAAATGGCAGATTAATTTCTAATGCCTGAGTAAACTCCGCCCGGGGATCCAAAGATTCCCGGGTAAATCAAAAGCAGTTTGTATGAAATCGATTGTCGCGTCTATTTTTCCTTTCTTTATTCCAAATATCAACTCCTTATGTAAAAGAGAATCAAAGTGATGACCCGCTATTACGACCCCCTTAAAGATGAATTGAAACGATTGGCCGGCTCAATGATGAACGAAGAGATAACCATTGTTTCCGCCCGTCCTCTCACCCCAGAGGAGGCCATTGGAAGACCGGACCGGAGCGACTTTCCCATTTTGAAAGGAAAGGAGGTGATGGTGGAAGCGGTTTTCAGGGGCAAAAAGGGCCAGGCGTTCACCGATATGCCTGGAAATTTTCAGGGAACCTTGCTCGATCTTTATCATCTGGATCTTAATAATAATTTTGAGCGGGCGATCTTTATCGCGGGTTTCAATGCGGTCATGTGTTATTCGGGAAAAGCCCCCAATACGATTCACTGTAAAGACAAGGAGCCCCGAAAGTGCGCGGAACAGCTCCCCGGTTTTGTAAAAGCCCATTTCGGAGCGCGAAAAATCGCCTTTGCCGGATATCAACCAGCCATGATCGAAGCCCTCGCGCCTCTTTTTTCCATGCGGGTGATCGATCTCGATCAGGATCATATCGGAGCCTCCCGCTTTGGGATTGTGATCGAAGGACCTGAAAAAACCGAGGAGGTCCTCTCCTGGGGTGACATTATCCTTGCGACCGGCTCCACCTGTGTCAACGACACGATCACAACCTTTTTGGAAAAAAAACCGGTGGTATTCTACGGCACCAGTGTCGCGGGCCCTGCCTCCATTTATAGATACCGGCGTTATTGTCCCTGCTCCAGTTAGAATTATTGTAACACGATGTTCACGTTTTTGTTAATGTTCCCAACTCCGGCGTTGGAAAAAAATTTTGATCCTCGAAATATGCCATGTATTCCTGCGGTCAAAATTTGAGCCTGACACAGAAATCGGGAAAAAAGAGGGTTTTCGTTCAGGCACTAACTATTCAGCAGCTATTCATCAAGATGGTGAAAAGCCCGTTTTGTTCGTTCCCTATTTTTTTCGGGAGCTTCTTGGCTTTTTGCTGAACTGGCGAAAACAAAGGCCCAAAGGCCTCAAACCGTTTGCCAGTTTTAGCGAAAAAAGCCTTCGAATCTCTCATCCGAGAAAAAATAAATGTCACTTCACAAAAGGGCCTTTTTACGGCTAAAGCAGGGCCATACTGAATAGTTACGAATTATTTTCAAATACAACAAATGATCCAGGAAAAGGGGGTATGATTGATAAACAGGAGCGGTGCTTTTTTATCGATTCATCATATTGGCGGCAGGGCCGGGACCCGGGAGTTTCCGGTGATGGAGGCCTTTGAAAAGGATATGGAGAGTGTGCTTTATGATGCGGATCAGAGCTGCATTGAGGCGATCATTCACTCGACCCGTCATTTAGCGTCAAAGACAGTGGTGCTTCCCTGGCTCATCGGCGGCGTCACCGGAGAGGCCGATTTTTACATCACCGGAGACCGGTACGCGAGCTCCCTGTCCAAAATCCTACCTGAAAAGAGCGCCTATTATAGTTACACTCTGAATTTCGCCTGGGACTGTGACCCCGAGTCCTATCAAATCGATGAGAAGGTGCGGCTGAAAATGACCACTCTCGATGATATCTATGACGGCAAGACTCCCCAGGAGACCCTGCCTCCGGATTTTCTTTCCATTGATGCGGAAGGGGCTGAGTTTGATATTCTCTCGGGAGCAAAAGATCTATTGGTCCGCCATATCATCTGTATCAAGGCGGAGGTGGCGTTCCTTCCCTTTCGAGAAAATCATAAGATGGTGCATGAGGTTCAGGCCTATCTGGAGAAAAAGGGATTTTCCATGGTCGACCTGACCCCTTTTCGGTCCGATGGGAAGTACCCTAGGCCGCTTCCCATCGGCCTTCGGGGGCATGGAATCGACGGCTTCGGGGACGCCTTGTTTTTCAAGGAGGGTGACCGGATCGTCGCCGGGCATTTGAACCCAGCGGCCGATCTGATTAAAGGCGCCTTTATGGCCATCTCTTTTTCCAAATTCGAAACAGCCCACGGATATCTGGATCTGTTGAAAAAATATCCGGACGCTGTTGCGGCGGTTCCGGATGAACCCTCCTATGCGCGGTTTGTAAAAGAGTTTGCACGAATCAGGGATCGCTATCCCCGGATTTTTCCCATTCCTTTTTCAATCATTTTTCCGACCCTTGAAAGCCGGAAAAATCGATTTCAGGAGAGCTTGGAACAGCCGGACAAGGGGCGGCTCCGGGAGGCCTATTTCAGGCAAATTGATTTTCAGGATTTCAAAAAAAATCTGCCGGTTATCTTCACAGGGACCCCAATAGGCGTTGAGGATCTCTGCCTCAAATACGGGTTGACCGGACAGGCGGAAATCCTCATGGAAAAGCGGCATCAGCAGATCATCGGCCTTTTAAACCGGCTGGGATTCCTCGCAAAAGATGAAGAGGGAAACTTTGTCATCGACCACCAGGCCCTCCTTTCCTACGAGCAGTCGTTTTAGGAATCAGGTATTATAGGCGTAAAAACAGTTTCTTTATGAGCGCGTGAATGCGAGTTCCATAGGGCGGATAGACGATCTTTCCGCTGTTGAAACGGGGTTTGATCAAGACCCCTTTTGCATTGGAAAAGGTGATAAATCCTTCACGGCCATGATATTTTCCCATTCCCGACATACCGACGCCGCCAAAGGGCATATTTTCCTGGCCCACATGCACCATGGTGTCGTTGATGGCGACACCGCCGGAGAAGCTTTTTTGTATGACGGCGTCCATATTGGCCCGGTTATAGTCAAAGTAGTAGAGGGCCAGGGGACGGGGCCGATTGTTCACGAAAGAGATGGCCTCATCAAGGGAGTCGTAGGGAATCACCGGCAATAGCGGGCCGAAAATTTCTTTTTGCATGATAAGCATCTCTTCCGAGATGTTTAAAATCAATTTGGGGGCCATTTTCCGGATGTTCGAGAAATCTTCGTTGGCTGGATTGATCTCGACGATGGTCGCCCCTTTTGCTTTGGCGTCTTCCAGAAGCGCGTTTAAATGACTGAATTGCTGATCGTTTTCAATGCCTGTGAAATCGGGATTATTTTTAAGGGTTGGATAGGCTTTCTGGACCGCCTCCCTGAAAGAACCGGTGAATTCATCGATTCGCTCTTTGGGGCACAAGACATAATCGGGCGCCACGCAGGTTTGGCCTGAATTGAGCATCTTTCCCCAGGCGATCCGTTCCGCCGCGTCTTTCATGGGAACCTCTCTGCTGATAATGGCCGGGGATTTGCCGCCCAGTTCCAGAGTCACGGGAGTCAGGTTGTCGGCTGCGGCCCGCATGACCTCTCTGCCCGCGTCGGTCGATCCGGTGAATAGGAGGTGATCCCAGGGTTTTTTTGTGAATTCCGATCCGGATATCTCATCGCCCGTGAAAAGAGCCACCTGATCCTCGTCAAAGGTTTCGCGGAATATGTTTTTCAGAAGAGCGGCAAGAGAAGGCGTGCATTTGCTCATCCGGATGATCACGCGGTTTCCGGCGGCAAGGGCGTAGGCCAGAGGACCGACCATGAGATAGAGGGGATAGTTCCAGGGCACGATGACGCCAACGACTCCCAATGGCTGGTAATGGACCTTGGCCAGGGCCGGCATGAAATAGAGTCCTGGCATGCGCCAGGAGGGCCGCATCCATTTTTTCACATTTTTCGCCGTGTGATGAAGGGTCTGAAGGCTTGAGAAAATTTCGGCGTAAAACGATTCATCCTTGGACCGGTGGCCGAAATCGCGGTCGATGGCCTCCATGAGAGGCTCTCTGTTCAAAAGAATCGCTTGCCGCAATCGTTTCAGAAGATTGATCCTTTCTTGGGCGCTGGGTGAACCATGGGATAAAAATGCCTTTTTCTGGACCTTTACGATCCGGTCGATATCACTCTCCATGGCCGCGCAATGTGGAGGATGGGGTTGATCGTTTTTTTGCATATTTCTCTCCTGTATTGAAGTGAAGGGTGTTGAAAGCCGCACCCGATTTAAAGGTAACTATTCAGCAGCGATTCATCAAGATGGTGAAAAGCCCGTTTTGTTCGTTCCCTATTT
>JAGVHJ010000058.1 GCA_020056645.1 Desulfobacterales bacterium | reverse complement strand
CATTGGAAAGAACACTTAAAAAATACCGTCGACCCGTTGATGAAGGGGTATAAAGTCGGGCTGGAGACCGGCGACCTCATGTATGCGGCCTATAACCTCCTGATCTATAATTCCCATCTTGTTTCACTTGGCCACAATATCCAGGACCACTTAAAGAGCATCGAGCCCCATGCAGCCGCCATCTCCAATTTGAACCAGATGCATGTGCTCCTTGTATTGAAGATCTACTGGCAGTGCATCCTGAACCTGGGCGGCCGGAGCCGTGATCCTTCAAAGCTTTCGGGAGAGGCGATGGATGAGGATCTGTTGATTCCCCAACTCGACGCGGAGAAGAACGACGCCATCCGGAGCACCCTCTACGCCGTGAAGGTGAATCTCGCCGTGATTCACCACGACTATCACAGGGCATTGAAAGCGTTGAATGAATACGAAAAATTCAAACACGCCTCCAGAGCGGCCAGAACAACCCGTGAAGCCGCCGTGGACGGCTGCATTGTCAAGCTGGCCCTCTACCCTGAGGCCTCTCCCAAAGAGAGAAAAAAGTATCTCGGATGGGTCAATAAACATCTGCGTTTGATCAAAAAATGGACCCGAATCTCCCCGGAAAACAATCGCCACAGATACGAACTGGTTTTGGCGGAAAAAGCCCGTGTATTGAACGACCATGAGAAAGCCAAAAAGTACTATGACCTGGCCATTCAGCATAGCATCGAAAACGAATTCGTGAACAACCAGGCATTTGCCAATGAGCTTGCGGGAAGATACTCTCTTTCCACAGGTCAAAAAAAATTATCCGACTTCTATCTGAAAGAAGCGCACCGCTGCTATGAAAAGTGGGGCGCGGTTTCAAAATTAAACCAATTGAGAGAAACCTATCCAGACCTGTTTGAAACCGGAAATAGAAAGGGCGGTGCATCCCCAGACGCCCCCCAGGGCTCGGCGACGGGAAGTTCCGCATCCGCCAGGCTCGATATCACCACCATCAAGAAGGTTCACAAGGCCATCGCCGGTGAATTCCACCTGAACGCCGTTCTCGAACGTATCATGAAAGCGACCTTTGAAAACGCGGGGGCCCAGCGGGGATATTTGTTATTGAAAGAAGAGGAGACCTATTACATTTTCACCCGTGGATCTGTCAATGAAGCGATCATCGTCGATAAGATCGCCCTTGATAGGAGCCATGAACTGAGCCTGCCCATTGTGAACTTCGTGCATCGGACCGGCACAAGTCTGATTTTAAACAACGCCACGACCGAGGGCGGTTACACCGATGATCCCTATATCGCCAGAAAAGGGGTCAAGTCCGTGTGCTGCGTCCCCATCACCTATCAAAAAGAGACCATTGGCAGTCTCTATATGGAAAACAATCTCATCACGGGCGCGTTTACGGAAGAGCGGCTTGAAATATTGGATCTCATTGTCTCGGAAGCGGCCATCGCCATCCGGAACGCCCACTCCATCGAGCAAAACCGGAAAAACGCCGTCCTCAGGGAGGAGATGGAGCACGCCCGGCGCATCCAGACGAAACTCACCCCCAAACATCCCCGGATAGAAGGCTATGATATTACCGGCTATATGAAAACCGCCGATGATGTGGGGGGGGACTATTATGATGTGATCAACGCCCATGGGGTGGATTGGCTCGTGATCGGCGACGTGTCGGGTCACGGTCTTGGGGCCGGACTCGTCATGATGATGGTGCAATCCACCATCCAGGTCATGTTGGAAACCAATCCACAGATCTCTCCGGGCGATCTTCTCGCATCGATCAACGGCGCCATTACAAAGAATATCCAAAAGCTGGAAGATGACAAGTACATGACCATCTCGGTTCTCGCGCTGCGGGAAAATGGTCGAATCGAATACGCGGGCCTGCATCAGGATCTCCTGGTCTATCGATCGCAAACCGGCGTGGTGGAGTCCATTGAGACCAAAGGGATCTGGCTTGGAGTTATCGATGATATCAAAGGACTCCTGCCCGTTCAGCACTTGTTTCTGGATAAAGGCGACGTGTTGTTTCTTTATACGGACGGAATCACGGAAGCGGTGCGAAAGGGGGCGGGAAACGACCCTGCGTCCCTATCGGATGAACGGTTTGGCGACGAGCGGCTGGCATCGGTGTTCAAAGCGCTCGCCGCCGGGCGATCCGAGACCATCCGGGACGGCGTCCGGGACTCCCTCAACGGGTACGCCCTGACCGATGACATCACCATGCTGATCGCAAAACGACTGGAATAGGGTTGGCGATTTCGAATATTTAGAGCCCCATGGGTATGTCGCCTTCGGCCATCCAGATCATGGTTATACGCCCGCCCTTTTTTTTTATTAATCCCCAGCAGAAGACATTCACCTCCCTGTGAGGCTTGTATGGGCGTTCGGCAAGCGTTTTTTGAGATGCGTCAACAGGATAAGGCGAATGAAAGCGGAAAAGGCGTCAATCCATAACAGACCCTGCGTTCTTGAAAATAAAAAGACAATGGCGTCTTATTATGATATTTGTACAGGTCAGATAATCAGATAATGCTGGGCCGCTCTGATGGGAGGACGACGATGATTTATACGCCTTGCGCACCAAATAAAACAGCAAAGGAAGCAAAAAGTCCGCAGGATTTCTGAACACATGGTATTTTGAAGAAGAAAGAGCAGGCGCGCTGTTTG
>JAGVHJ010000369.1 GCA_020056645.1 Desulfobacterales bacterium | reverse complement strand
TATGACGCCGTTTCCCTCCTTGATCACATCATGGAGGCAAGCCTCTCCACCGTGCCCCAGATTCTGGTTTCCACCTTAAGGTTTTTAGAAAAATGGGATGGCGTCACCGGCGCATACTCTTTTACGAAAGAGGGAAATATTACCGGCAAGACCATTTTTTTCAAGGAAGTGAAGCACGGCAAGTTCGAATTTTTAAAAACCGAAAAAGAAAGCGACGTGGACCCCTATATCTATGTAGATGAGTTCACCCTGAGACTTCCCGTTGAAGGCGTCATCTCAACCGTAGACCCAGGGTTCAGTAACGATATCACCTCCATTGAAGTTGTAGAGCAGTTATTTATGGGGCTCACCTCTTTTGATCCGGAAAGCTACAAAGCGGTTCCGGAGCTTGCCACCGGCTGGACCACATCCGAGAACGGGCTCACCTATCGTTTTTCACTGAGGCGAGACGCATTCTGGACCAACGGCGATCCGGTAACGGCCCATGATGTTGTCTGGGCCATCCACCGGAACATTGCGCCTGAAACCAAAAGCGCCAATGCACCGATGCTCTATATCCTCAAAAACGCGAGCAAGATCCATAGCGGCGAGATAAAAGATATTTCCGCCATCGGCGTAAAAGCCATCGATGATTTTACCGTGGAGTTCATTCTTGAAAATCCGGCCGCCTATTTCCCGAGCATCGCAGGAGTACCCGTTTTCCGGCCACTTCCCAAAAAAATTATCGAACAATTTGGAAACCGGTGGACCGAGCCGGACCATATCGTGACCAATGGATCTTACAAGCTTGCGTTGTGGAAAAAGGATATGGTGATGGTTTTAAAAAAGAATCCGCTCTATTTTGCCGCAAGCAACGTATCCATTCCTGAAGTGAGGTATTTTATCATCCCCCAAAGTTCTTCCGGTCTTGCCATGTATAAAAACAATGAACTCGACATCATGGGCAGCAGTTACCTGCGACTCCCCATGGAGGAGATCGAGCGGATCAACCAAGACCCCGCGTTAAAGGCGGAGTATCACCGTGAAGGCCAATCATGCACCTATGCCTTTGCATTCAATATCAAAATTCCTCCGGTGGACAACGTGAAGGTTCGAAAGGCGATCGCGGCCGCCATTCCCAAAGGGCTTATTATCGAGGTCGTCACCCAGGGCGGCGAAGAACCTGCAAACACCTATACTCCCTGGCCCCTTTTCGGTGCGGTTGACCCAGAAGAAGGTGTTGGAATAAAATACAATCCGGTAAAAGCGAAAGAGTGGCTTGCCGAGGCGGGTTATCCGGATGGAGAGAAGTTTCCGGAAATTTTTCTTCTCTACAATAATTCCGAAACCCACAAAAAAATCGCCCAAGCCGTCCAATCCTCTCTCAAGCACAATCTCAATATCACAGTGAAGCTCGTTGAAAAAGAGTGGGACGACTACATCCAAAACATCACCGCTCCCAGCAATTACCATATGTTTCGGGCCGGTTACTGCAGCGACTATCCAGATGCCAATAACTGGCTCAATGATCTCTTTCACCCCTCCCAGCCCACGTTTTGCACTGGCCTCGACAATCCGGAGTTCGCATCGGTATTGAATCAGACCCGGATGGAGGTAGACCTGGAAAAACGAAAAGCGCTCTTCAAAAGGGCTGAACAGATTCTATGCGAGGAAGAGGTGGCCCTGGCGCCGATTTATTATGAAAAAGCCCACTGTCTCGTCAAGCCCAGGGTGAAAGGATGGCGCCATATGGCCATGGGAGGACAACACATCCGCAAATGGTATTTTGAAGAAAAATAGTCTTTCGATTTTACGTTCATGGTGAAGGAGCTTTTAAAAAAATGACTTTGAAGAAGGGGATGATCGCATCGATAGGGGTAGGCGGCGTCATTCTCATCCTTGCATTGATCATACAGAGGTTCCCGGTGCAGACCGAGCCCTACTACATCGCCATTGTAGGCCCCATGGCCGGAGAGGACCGGGAAAACGGAATTTCCATGCAGGAGAGCGCGAAGCTCTGCCTCGATCGTGTAAAAAAGGAAGGAAAACTGAAGGGAAAACGAATTGAACTCCTCTACTTCAACGACCAGAACGACCGTAGAACCGCGTTAAAAATCGCTTCCCAAATCACCGGCGACGACCGGATTCTCTTTGTCATAGGTCATTTTTACAGCATGAGCGCCGAAGTGGCCGGAGCCATGTATCGCAGAAGCGGCATTCCTGCAATCACCGCCTCTGCCGCCAGCGATACGCTGACGGCCACGAACGACTGGTACTTCAGAACCATTCCGGATAACACATCCATCGCCCGGTATACAGCGAACTATATTAGCCACATCCTAAAAAAAAACCGGGTCAGTATTATCTATGACAAAGGCGACTACGGCGCCTCCATCTTCCGGAGTTTCAAAGCGGCCGCCGGGGAACTCGCCATCGAAATTCCCAGTCAGTGGAGTTTCGACAAAGAATCCAAGGAGGGGCAACGGCAGATCAACAGCATTATCGCCGAATTGCGGACCCTAAAAGATCCCGGTGTTCTTTACTTCGCGACGCAGGCCCCCGAGGCGGTTCAAATCCTTTCATCCGTTAAATATCCGGGAACCGATTATACCGTCATCGGACCGGACACCTTTTGCAGCAGCTCCTTTATCACCCATTTCAACCGCTATCCCAGCGAACGGCGGAAATGCGGCTATTTCACGGATGGGATTTACGCGATCTCCCCATTTTTATCTGAAATGGGTGGGAAAACCACCCATCATTTTGTCAATGATTATGAGGAGCGTTATGGGAAAAAACCCTCCTGGGTGGCCTGTTGTTACTACGACGCCATGCTAATGGCTGTGAACGCCATTGAAAAGAGCGACATCGAGGAGGCGCTTGGCGTTCAGAAGATCCGAAGAACGCTGAGGGACCGGCTGGCGGACCATACCAGCGCCGATCTGGCCATTGACGGCGTTACCGGCAAACTCTTTTTCGACCAGAATCGCACCATCAAACGGCCTTACTATCTGGGATATTACAAATACCAGAAACTCACCCCTTATTTCACCCAATATACAGTGAGTGGCGAGGTAGCCCCTTCCGAAAGGAAAAAGGTTAAGGGCGTGGGTTTGGAAGATGAGCGAATCATCGATAACCGACCCCACACCGAGACCCGGATTGTCTATGTGGGGTTCGATCTCAACGAGATAGAAAACGTGAATTTTGAACGAAAAACCAATACCCTCGATTTTTACCTGTGGTTCCGGTTTCAAGAGGCCTTTGACAAGCAGGCCCTGATTTTTCCGGATGCCGTTAGCCCCATTCAATTGGGAGATCCCATCATTGAGGATTGGACAGAACCGGGCAACCTATCCACCTTTCACATCCGGTCCGATTTTAAAGAAACCTTTGATCTCAGCCGCTACCCTTTTGACACAGCATCGCTGACCGTGCGGTTTTACGATCAAAACCGGTCCAGACAACAAATGATTTTCTTGCCCGATATTCTTCAGTCGCCCTTTGGGGAAACGACTCACAAGGAGTGGATGCCCTCTCTCTTCGGGTGGAGAGGGGCTGGACTCAAGTGCTTTGAAACCATAAAAACCATTTTTCTTTCAGAAAAAATATCAGCCCCCTTCTCCGAATATGTGGTTCGTGTTTTATTAAAACGAGATCAGGCTCCTGGCCTTGCAGCCCGTTTTCTGACGCCCCTTATCCTTCTTTGCGGGCTCTTGTATCTCTCCCATTTTATTTCCGGAAAGGGGCGGGGCCCTCTTGGGATTCTCTATACCGGCGTCACCTTAATCATCGCCATGTATCATCTCTTGGTGCATACCCATTTTCCGGGAGCGGCGATGCATATGAGATACATTTTTTATATGCTATATGGTCTGGCGTTCTTAAGCGCCACGATTACCCTCGTCGCTCTCTTTATGGAAAAAGAGGGCGTAAACCTGGCAAAAATTAGAGTTCTCCGGCAGGCGGGGAGAATCGGGTTCCCCCTTCTCCTTTTTATAGGAGGGATCGCCCTCTTTCTGGTTTAAAACCATAGACTTTAAGAGCATGAAGCATGCGGCATCCATTCGTCAGATACATCTACATAGGAATCATCATCTGCGTCCCGCTCCTTTCGGGCCTGATCTTTTTACACGCCTATGGCCACTTTTTTTCCTCTCTCTCCGATTTTTTCTTTAAGAAAGATAAAATCCATATCGCTCTGGTTGCGCCCCTGGAATCAAAAACCGGACAACAGATCCGGAATGCGGTCGAACTTTACCTGAATGGAATTCACCACCGGGTCAAGGGCCGGCCGGTTGAACTCCACTATTATAACGACATTCAGTCCGCAGAGAACGCTGAAGAAACCGCCCTTGAAATTATCAATGAAAGCGAATGCCTTGTGGTTTTAGGACACCACAGCAACATCGAATCGGTTTCCGCTGGAAAAATCTATAAAAAAAACGAAATGCCCGCCATAACGGCATCGGCAAGCGCCGAGGCAGTCACATCGAACAATCGATGGTATTTCAGGATTATACCCAATGCCCGGGTTGAGGCGATGCTTATCGCCCATTATTTGGCAAAAAATTTTTCCGACAGCGCAATCACCCTTTTGTATGAGGATGAGGCATACAGCCAGACCCTCATGCTACACTTTATTGCGACGATCAATAGAAGGGGCCTTGTTATCAATAATCAACTGAATATCAGCGATCTGGATGGTGAGGAGGCTGCTAACTCAATGATATCCAGGGTGACCCCGGAGAGTATCGTTTTTATCGCGGCCAGCGCCTCTCAGGGCGCAAAGGCCCTGACGCTTTTGAAAAACAGCGGAAAAAAAATCACGATCTTCGGACCGGAAGAATTCGCAACGGAAAATTTTATCACGTTGCTGGAAAAGGTTGCCGATCCGAAGAAAGGGATTGGCTTCTATCTCAATAATCTCTATTGCGCAACACCATACATGAGCGCCATCGCCAATGACGAAGGCCACCTGTTCGAAAAGAAGTTTATCCGAGCGTATGGTGAACCCCCGGTTTGGGAGGCGGCCTGTTATTACGACGCTCTGGATATGGCCATCGAAGCAATTGAAAAAACAGTAATTGAACGGATGACCCATATCAAAGAGAACCGGCGCAGGGTTCGGGATGCATTGGACGGCTTTTTCAGTTCACGCGAAGCCCTGGAAGGCTTGGTCGAAGATCTCTATTTCAATTCTGACAGGGATGTGATCCGCCCCTATGCCATGGCCCGCTATTTCGAATCCAGACTGATCTCAGCGCCCCTCCAGTACCAGACGATTCTTGATGAAAAAACCGACACAGGCGATTTGTTTGAAGGCATTATGAAGGGTTCCGCCATCAATATGGACGGTAGAGTGATGCGCAATATCTCCATCATCTACACATGGATCGATGATATATCGGTTGAAGAGATCGACTTTAAGAATGAAACATGCTCCCTGCAATTTCATCTAAGCCTCCGCCATATCACTGGACTCGAATTCGATGCCGGGAAATTCTATTTCGCTGACGCCATTGAAGATATTTCTCCAGGTAAACCCATCATGGAAGAGGTGGGGCCAGAGATGACCTCTCACACATATCAGATTCGGGGTCGATTCAGAATGCCATCGGATTTCAGCCGGTTTCCCTTTGATCGCCGCATCGTGGCGATCCGGCTGATGAATAAAGAAACCATCACCAACACGGTGCGTTATCTTCCCGATGAGTTAAAGATCGCCCGACCAGACAATCGGCTGGTCAAGGATAAATCGCTGCCCGGCTCCGCAGATGGATGGCGAATCACCGCCCAAAGCTGTTATGAGGATTTTGCAACGAAACACTCCCATCTGGGGCTTTACCGCTTCGCAGAATCCAACTTTAAAATCAACCATTCACGGTTCAATGTGGAAATCGATTTGACCCGGAAATATTACTCGATCGCAGGGGCGTTTCTCCCTATTATCATCATATTATTGGGGCTGTATCTGCTGATATTAAAATATCCGGATGAAACGAACCCCTCATCTGCGACCATGCCGATCCTCCTCTTCATTGTGAATGGTCTCTATCATGGTTTCTTATTGTATCGATTCCCATGGAACGCATTAATGACTCTTGAATATGGAATTCTGACCCTTTATCTTGTTTTGTTATTCTTTGAAGGAATCGTTATAGGGGGAGGCAAATCCGCATGGACTGTGAAGGTCATGGGTGCTCTAAAGTTTTTCTACCCCATCTGCACGGTTGCAGGATGCGTTGTTTTTTATCTCATATATGGAGGAATGTAACCAAAATGCCTATTGTTTTCATTATTTATGTTTCATTAAGCGTGATCATCGGCCTGCTCGGAAAAAACAGGAAATTCGGATTCTGGGGCTACTTTTTCGGATCGCTCCTTCTGTCGCCTATTCTGGGAACCCTCTTGTTACTGGCCTCGGACAGCAGGAAGCCGGGCGCTAGCAAACCCGCATAATTAAAAGCGGAACGATCAAACCATCTGACCGTACTTCATCTGGATGACCCGGTCGGCGGTATCAAAATATCGATCGTCATGGGTGACCACAATCACAATTTTCCCCTGGGATTTGAATTCAGGCAGCAAGGTCGAATAAAAATAGGCCTTAAAATAGGGATCCTGATCCGCGGCCCACTCATCGAAAATATAGATGGGTTTATCCTCGAGAAGTGTAATGACCAGGGCCAGCCGCTTTTTCTGGCCTGTGGAGAGATCAAGGGTGCTGAACTTCCCCTCTCGATAGGTGACTGATTTATCAAGCTTGAAGCGGTTAAGGAGGGACGCGACCCTCTTTTCATCGATATCGGAAGCGCCGTAGAGCTTGTCAAAAAGATGAAAATCAGAAAAAATCGCGCCAATCCGGTCCTGAAACGCGCCGATCTCCGTTTCCATCCCATTCAAAAAAACCTGCCCGCTGTTCAGTGGATAGAGGCCCGTTATCAGTTTGAGAAGGGTCGATTTGCCGCTTCCATTTCCACCGGTGATGAAAAGAATCTCACCGGGCTTGAAGGAGATGTCCAATGGGCCAATAAGAAAGGGATGCCCGTCGGTGCTCTGGTATTGGAACGCGATATTTTTATATTCAAGGATCTCATAATGGTCCGGTCCGGAAGCGTCCCCCTCCATCTCAAATGCAGGAGAGAGACGCTTGACGGTCTCTTCGAACAGCATGAGCTGCTGAAATGAGAGGTAGGCGGTATGGAACTGGGAGTAACGGTCGATGATCTGGTTCAAGGGGATGGTCACCACCATGGCGACTAGGAAAGGAAGGACCGATGAGGCGGAAGGAGTCATGATTGGGAGGAGAAATGTGAATGACAATAAAACCGCCTCCCATAGGGCATAGGCAAGGGTATAGTTGTTGCCGTAATACCCGGCGAAGGAGAGTTTGATTTCACTTAAGAGCCCCGTGGTCTGTTTCAAATTATCCTCATAAAACCGGTCGCTTTTTCTATTATCGAGCCGCAACTCCTTGAAACCGTCCAGAAGATCGTTCAGAGACATAAAAAGCCGCCGTTCCTGAGCCCGCATCTGTTCGAATAATTTTAAGATGATGGTATGGTTGTAGGCGTAAAAACCGGCTCCAATCAATACCAGACAGATGATAATCAAAAATCCATGCAAGGAAAGAAACGCTATATAGGCGAACGTGAAGAGGGCCCGAATCACCCCCAAAAGGCTCATGAGAACAGCGAAAGAGGTGTCGGCGATCGCTTTTATATCTGAACTGAGCTTGGTGTAAATCCCTGCGGGACCGATCCGCTCCAAGATCTGAAGGGTGGTTTTTCTTACTCTTTCCAACACATTTTTGCGAAATTCCGCTATCCGGTTTTCAACGGAGTCGTAGAAGTACCGGTTCATCCGGCGAAAACTGGTGACAAAGAGCACGGCAAGAATGATAAACTGGAAGAAAAGGATGTCCCTTGAACGATCAATCGAAGGGTTGGCTCCTGACAAAAGGGTGACAAAAAGAAATACAAGGGAAAAGGAGGTGAGCCCCATCAAGAAGAGGAGTCGCTTTATCAAAGATCCGTGGCTCTTTGTCAGCCGCTTAATCTGTTCGACAAATCCAGGCGATGTAAGAGGCGGCTGTTGAATTTTCCGTTTTCCACGGGAGCGGTGAAATGTTCTCCGGAGGCTTTCTTCCTGGATGAGGAGTGTGTCACCTGTCTGGCCGGATTCGGTTTGCACCATGGAGGATTCAGAAGCGCCTCTCATGCCCGGACGATACGCTTCGATGATTCGCCCGGATTCCATCCGAATCACCTGGTCCGCCAGACGAAAATAGGAATCATCATGGGTGATTACAATGACCGCCTTTCCTCT
>JAGVHJ010000334.1 GCA_020056645.1 Desulfobacterales bacterium | reverse complement strand
CGCGAAAAAGGCAAGAAAAAAGCACGGTTTTTCAACTAAACCGTGCTTATAAAATTGTTATTTTGGCTTAAAGTGTGCGCTTTATCCGATTTTCAGGCTGGTATGAATTGGTTTAAGGGTACAACTCAGGATCAGGAATAAAATAGTTGGACTAAAAATCGTATTGGATTTGAAAACAGAAAGAGCTTGATGCATTTTTTAAACGAGTAAGATTGTAAATGAGAAAGTCATCTCCCGTCAAGCAGGAAAGCCAATTTTTGCTTGACACTTATCAAATGGATAGTTAACAACGTTGGGGATGAGCCATGAGGCCTGCAAGTCATAGGGATCAAAGTCATAGGGGTCCAATCTTTATTCTTGACAGACTTTTGCTGCCAAAATGCTTTCAATCTCTCGATTCTGGATCGTCGCTGAACAGCGCTCCGTCCGGAATGACAGCCTCGGGAAATCGATACCGCATCATTCGAACCTTAACTTTATGACATTCAGTCTGGCCGCCCTATGTTCCAGGAAGGAAACCCGGCGTGTTCCTCACGGCCAGGCTCAAATACCGGCCTCTCTCTTCGACCATGAGCTTTTTTTCAACCATCAGGGTGAGGAACGCATGCAGCTTGGCATGGGGAATATCCTGAAATTGGTGGGCGATGCGGGTGAAGGAGCGGTTTTTTGTGCAGAAAAGATAAATTCCCGCGGATTTCCCCTCAAGCCGGTGATTGGATATGCTTCCAGCCGGCCCCACCTGGCGGATCAGAAGGAACCCGTTCCCATCCCTGTAACTGAGAAGGGGAAGCGCCGATCTTTTCTTCTCCGATGTATAGGCTTTTTCCCAGGCAAGGATCTTTTCCCGTACCGGTTTCCAAGCCCTTTTCTGCCATTGAAGATTCCCCGCATAGCTCTTTTGCATGAATTGAACGGAAGAGCAAACGCTCTTGGGAAACAGAACACCGTAGTTTGGATGATTCCGGACCCCTTTGACGCCGAAGGCCTGCGGTGCAAGGAAGACGCCGCTCCCCTGGGCCAGTTGGAATGAAACGATTTTTAAGGGCTTAAACGGCATCACGAACTCCAGAAAAAAGAGCGTTTCTCTCACATCCTCCTCGTCCGATCCGGGGAAGTGAATCATCAGATTGGAGCCGTTCACCATATTCAGCTCCTCCAGATCCCGCATGATCTGGATGTTCTGAATGGCGGTGGTCCCTTTGTTGAGCTTTTTCAAAAGACGGGAGCTTAGCGCTTCGATGCCGACCTGCACATGATCCACCCCGGCGCTTCGCATCTGGCTTAGAAGAGAAAAAGGAGCCCCTGCCCGGAGTTCGCAAAAAATGCTCAAATCCTTATCAAGGGCATGAATGCCGGAAAAATATTCAGCCGTTCTCCGGTGGGGCAGCACATTGTCCATGACCGCGACGCCAAGGGACCGGTGGGACCGCGTCAACAGATCAATTTCACGGACCACCTGCGCCGGGGGTTTCGCCCGGTATCCGTCCCATTGGCAGTTCAGGTTACAAAAGGCGCACCCCCTGGTGGAAGGCGTTTTCCGGGTGTGCCACCAGCACCCCCGTGAAAACTCAACCGGCAGGACGGGAAAAAATTTCTTATCAACGGGAAGCCTCTCAAGGGTTTTAAAATAGTCTGAAAAATCAGGAACCGGAAGCGTTTCAAGATCATCCATCTGAAGCGGCGCCCGTTCGGATGATCCGGGTATCTGCGTTCTGGCGCAAGGATCGCTCTCAAGCCCCTGTGTTAAAAAATTCATTAGGGGCCATTCCCCCTCGCCCTGGATGAAACAATCGGTTTCCGGATAGAGAATTTTCAGATCCCTCCTATCCATCCCAGAGATGAGGGAACCGCCCATAACGATCTTCAACGCCGGAGCTCCTTTCCGGACAAGCCCTGCGAAATAACGGGCCGACGTCAATTGGCAGATCGATACCGAAAAACCGATCAAACCATAATCCTGAAGGGGAATCCCTGCCATATAAACGTCGGATAGCTCCTTTACCTGGCTTGCCAGCGCGCCGATGCCGGTATGGCTGAGCTCTGGAATCTTCTTCTGAAGCCGGTTGAAAAACGGCCCGATTTTATCCCGTTGTCCGGGAAATAAAAGCCATGCATAGATGCATTCCGAAAGCCACGATTTTTCCGAGAGGGCCTGATACCGCTTGTATCCGATTTTCTCCGCGATCATGAGATAGGGATGGAAACAATCCACATGGATGGCGGCGTTTTCCTTTCGAATAAAGGACTTAAGGGCTCCCAGCTGAATGGATGGCCGGTTATAGAGGGGCCAGGGAGATGAAAAAAGAGCGATTTTTAGATATTTTGGGTGACCGTTCCGATCCTTTTCCAGTGGATTTTTCATCCATGCACCATACCTCAAAATCAGATAAACGCCATTAAAAAAACCTTCAAGCACCTCCCTCCATGAACCCGGTCAAAATTGCCGCCCCATCCCCCCTCTCAAATAGGTAGCGAGCGATTTTTTTTACTGATACGCTTCTGGGTCTTTTCAACAACATCCTGTATTTAAAAGTCATTTATTAATTTTTAAAGACCGTGTGGCGTATTGGCATATCCATTGCTTTTTCCAACGGCATGGGCTTTTAAAGAAAGCGGCGGTTCCACTAAAGGCCCAACGACCATTTTCCGAAATAAGGAGGTTTTCAATGAGCCAGCTCACGACGATTCAACGCTTAGCAGAACCCTTTACCCTATCAAACACCGGTTCTCCAGTGTTATCCCCATCTGGACGGGACCATGCCCGTTTATCTGAAATCGAAAAAGGAGGAAAAGAGAATCTGACTCTTTCCGAAGCCTCCCTAGGAAAGAGTGTTTCCCTCGCCCCCCTTGAAACGGCCACGCTTCTTGATCTATCAAACGAGCCCTTCATCATGGGTGAAATCGAAAAACTGGCCCAAGGTGGGTTTCTGGGAGCCGCCCAGGGAATCACTGGCCGTGAAAAGATGGCCTTTTTGCTGTCGTGAATTAAAACGGAAAAGAGAGATCCCTTCGTAGGCCCTAGGCCGTTTAACCCACACCCCCCGTCTGCGTAAGAAGGGGTCTCTCCGATCAAAAAAAATCCCTGGCCCGCTGTTTTTTCTGTTGTATTGCCCGGAAAAATGGTAATAGCCTTTCCGTGAAAATAACCGTTTCAAGGAAAAGGAACCCATCCGATGAAAGGCATCTTGCTTGCGGGCGGATCAGGAACACGGCTCTATCCCATCACCCGAGCGATCAGTAAGCAGCTTCTTCCCATCTATGATAAGCCCATGATCTACCATCCCCTCTCCACGCTGATGCTCGCGGGAATCAGGGAGATATTGATCATCTCAACCCCCCACGATCTCCCCCTCTTCAGGCAGTTATTGGGCGACGGAACCCAATGGGGCATCTCCCTCTCCTACAAGGAGCAGCCCCATCCCGGAGGTCTTGCCCAGGCATTCATCATCGGAAGGGAGTTTGTCGGGAATGAGAGCGTATGCATGATCCTGGGGGACAACATCTTTCACGGAGATGGGTTGCCCGAACTGATGCGGGCCGCCCAAGAACAGAATGAGGGAGCCACCGTGTTCGGCTACCGGGTTAAAAATCCGGAACGTTACGGCGTTGCCGAATTCGACGCATCGGGACATGTGATCAGCATCGAGGAGAAGCCGGTCAAGCCCAAATCCAACTACGCCATCACCGGACTCTATTTTTACGACAACCGGGTGTTGGAGATCGCGGCGGCTTTAAAACCTTCCAAGCGGGGAGAGCTTGAAATCACCGATGTGAACATGGCCTATCTGACCATGGGGCACCTAAAGGTGAGGACCTTAAGCCGGGGCGTCGCCTGGCTCGATACCGGCACCTACAAGTCCCTGATGCAGGCGGCCAATTTCATCGAGGCCATCGAAAACCGGCAGGGATTGAAGATCGCCTGTCTGGAGGAGATCGCCTACCGGAAGG
>JAGVHJ010000124.1 GCA_020056645.1 Desulfobacterales bacterium | reverse complement strand
TGGTATCTAAAACGGTTATATTCCATAAAAAAAATTTATAAATGGTATAACGATATTTACTGCATCCCTTACCTTTTTTTCCTTCATTCCAGCACCACAAGAATTCAGCTCCGGCCAAATGGATTTTCTTGACAAGAGAAGATAATTGATTTAATTTGTCCAGCAAATGATGTAAACATATGTTGGAATACATCATTTGCTGGATTTTTCCGTCAGCTCAACTGTTTTTTTTATTGTGTCCGTCGAAAGAATATGGTTTGGGAGGTGTTTGTTTTGTTTCAAGGTGTTAATGGCATATCGCAAAGCGATACCCATTTCATGAAATGGGGAACTGTGTAAATGAATAAGGGAAACCCTCATGGCCTCACCGCTTGAAAAAGCCAGAAAAGATCCCGCATCCATGAAAGGCCGGATTCTGGATTCCGCTACCCGTCTCTTTGGACAGAACGGATATCAGGGAACCACCACCCGGATGATCGCAAAAGATGTGGGTATTGACATTTCAACCCTTTACTATCACTGGGGTGAAAAGGCGGATCTGTATGAAGCGGTCATGACGTGCATGAAGGAAGATCTTCGAAATCTTTTGATCCAGACTGAAGCCGTGATCAAGGGAAAGCCCCTTTCCAAACGCCTTGAAATCGCGATCAACATGGGGTGCGACCACTATTTCGACCACCCCGAATTAACGAGTCTTGTCCTGTCCCATTATAGTAGCGACACACTCTCCAAGGATGATAAAGACGTGAAACTCGATATCGCCGATGCGGTCACCAGCATCGCCTTTTCCATGGGGCTTGTGTCCAATAAAGCCAGCGTCAATCTTCAGGTGAAAATGAAAGTCATGGCGGTCATGCTTTCTCTTTTCAGTTTTATCGCCGGTGAAAAACATATCCGACATATGCTGGGGGCTGACGACAATGAGTACCGGGAGCTTGTGAAAGAGACCCTGCGATTCATTCTTATCCCCGCGTTCATTCGGGATACCCAGGGAAAAATTGAGGCCGCTTAGGAACAGAAACCGTTGATTTAAAAATAGCACCCGTTATCGCCGCCTTCCACATTCCATTTCTGCATAAAAAGAGAGCCATGGGCTTCTTCTGGCCGGATTGATGCGCCTTTTTTTCAATCGCTCCTCGATTAGGGACATGGTTCAGGGGTTTTAGCATGTTTTTTTGGGAGAGTGACTCACCTCACTCCTGTTTAGAATGGACTCATGGAATTAGGAAAAAAAGGAGGAAAAGATGGCGTTAAATATGGATGCGTTGGGAAAAAAAATCGGCCCGATCACCAAGGATTATGTATGGCGGGATGCGGCGATCTACGCCCTCGGCGTTGGCGCGGGTTTTTCGGATATCGAATATTGCTGGGAGCGGAAGCTTAAAGTCATTCCTTCGTTTTCAATCGCCTCTATTTTTGAATTTCTGACCTATATCGGTCTGAACTCAGGAATGAATCTGGCGGGCATTCTCCACGGAGAACAGGATCTCATCTTTCATAAGCCCATTCCCGCGAACGGCAGCCTGATCACCGAAGGCGCCATCACCCGGTACTATGACAAGGGGCCGGGCAAGGGAGCCCTGGTTGTTGGCGAAAGCGAAACCGTTCATTCCAACGGCGACAAGCTCTTCACCAGCATATTGACGGTTTTCTCCCGTTTTGACGGCGGCTTTGGCGGCGAAAACGCCCCCAAGGTCGATTTCATATTCCCAGACCGGACCCCCGATTTTGTCATGGAAGAGACCCCCGGATTGAACCAGCCCCTCCTCTACAGACTCTCCGGAGATCTGTTCGATATCCATGTGGATGAAGCCTTTGCAAAGATGGCGGGCTTTGAAAAACCGATAATGCACGGCCTCTGCACCTTTGGATTCGCCTGCCGCGCGCTCATTCAGAACCTCATCCCCGGCGAGCCGGAAAAAGCGAGGCGCATGGCGTGCCGTTTCTCGAAAACCCTCTACCCAGGCGTTCCCATCAAAACCCTGATCTGGAAAACAGAACCCGGCAAGGCCGTGTGGCAGACGGTTAATTGCGTCACCGGCGAGACGGTCATCACTAACGGAATATTCGAGTATGGAGAGGCGCCATCTTCAAAATAAGCTCTCGGATGATAGAGGGAGATGGGCTTTGCAAGATATAAAGGTTATGGGAGACACGTATGCTTGAATTAAACAAGTCACAAAAACAGATCCAAAAGGCTGTCAGGGATTTTACCAAAGGGGAGTTCGACAAAGAACAGATCATCGAGATCGAAAAGAGCCGTGAATACCCCAAAGAGATCCTTCAGAAAGCCTCGGAGCTGGGATTTACCGGCATCCATTTTCCGGAAAATATGGGCGGTTCAGGAATGGGCCTTTTCGATAACGTGATTGTCACGGAAGAGCTTTGCAGAAAAAGCTCCAGTCTGGGGATCACCCTTTCCATGGCTGGATACGCCTCTGAGATTCTGCTCCGATCCGGTTCCGATGAACTGAAGAAAAAATTCCTGCCCAAAATCGCCCAGGGAGAGATGCTCTCCGGCGGGGCCTTCACCGAGCCGGACCAGGGTTCCGACATTTCGAAAATCAAAACAACGGCCGTGAAAGAAGGCGACAGCTACACGATCAACGGAAATAAAACCTTTGTGGTGAACGGAGGCATGGCCGGATTTTATGTGGTTCTCTGCAAGACCGATTCTTCCGCCACCCCCGAAACAAACGGCATGACGCTTATTCTTGTGGAAGCGGACCGGGAAGGCGTCACAACGGAAGATGTGGGAAGGAGACTGGGCGTCAACATGATGGCGACCGCCGATCTTCTCATGAGAAACGTGAAGATTCCCGTGTCGAACCGGATCGGAGACGAGGGAAAGGGGTACGCCCTGCTCCAGAAATTTTTTATCGAAAGCCGGATTCTCGTCGCGGCTCAGGCCCTGGGAACGGCGGAAGGGGCTCTCGACCGGTCGCTTGTCTATATTAAAGGAAGAGAGCAGTTCAGCAGGCCCATCGCCAAATTTCAGGTGACCCAGCATAAAATCGCCGACATGGCAACCAAGGTGGAACTCGCCCGATTGATCACCTACGAAGCAGCCTCGCAATTCGATCAGGGAAAAATCGACGCGAAAACCGCATCAATGGCGAAACTCGCGGCGGCCCAGGCGGCCATGGCTGTGACCGACGAGGCCCTTCAGCTCCATGGCGGTTACGGTTACATGACCGAGTACGAGGTGGAGAATTTTTACAGGGACGCCAAGGTCTGCCAGATCCGGGAAGGGAACGAACGGATGCAGAAGGATATCATCGCGGAAGCGGTGATCGGGCGGATCAAGTAGAAAAAAACGCTCTTAGCGGTTTTACACATGGGAGAAGATTATAATGAACATATTAAATTATACCGAAGACCATCACGCATTCAGAAAACGGTTCAATGAATACCTGGCGAGGGAAGTAATCCCCTATGCGGCCCAATGGGAAAAGGACCACATCATCCCCAAGGAGGCCTGGAAAAAGGTGGGGCAAGCCGGATTTCTCTGCACCAACGTGGATAAAAAATATGGCGGCATGGGGGGAGACTTTCTTTACTCCACCATCGTCTGCCAGGAGTTGACCAAGACCTGCCAGACCGGACTCGCCATGTCCCTTCACAGCGATGTGGTGGTTCCCTATATCGACGAGTATGGATCGGAAGAGATGAAACAGCGGTTTCTGCCGGGCTGCGTGAGCGGCGACATCGTGACCGCCGTGGCCATGACCGAACCGGACGCGGGAAGCGATCTATCCTCCCTCAAGACAACGGCGGTGGAGGATGGAGACGAGATCATCATTTCCGGGTCAAAAACATTTATCTCAAACGGCATTCATTGCGACGCCGTTGTCGTGGCGGCCAGGGACCCGAAGATCGACAACCCCTACCAGGCCATGAGCCTATATATCGTTGAAGACGGAACACCGGGATTCTCCCGAGGACGCCACCTGGACAAGATGGGGTGGCACAGTCAGGACACGGCGGAGCTCTTCTTTAACGACTGTAGAATTCCCAAGGAAAATCTCCTGGGCGAAAAGGGCTACGGGTTCCTCATGCTCATGGGAAAACTCCAGCAGGAGAGGCTCGTCTGCTCCATGGGCGCGATTTATGGAGCCAGGCAGGTGATCAATGGGGCCGTCGATTATTTTAAAACGACCAAGGACGCTTCCGGAAAACCCCTGTCAAAATATCAGGCCATTCAGTTCGCCCTGGTCGAGATGGAGACGGAAGTGAAAATCGCGGAGACCTTTGTCGACAAACTGATCGCGGACCACATGGAAAAGAAAGATGTGAAGACCGAAACATCCATGGCCAAATTCTGGACAACCGATCTCGCCAACCGGGTGACCGGCCGCTGCATCGAGATGATGGAGGATCTGGGAATGGTCGAACAGAACCCTCTGGTTCAGGCGTGGCGTGATTTCAGGATCACATCGATCTTTGCGGGGACAAACGAAATCATGAAATTCATCATTGCGAAACTGATGCAGTTATGATGACAGGGGAATCGCAT
>JAGVHJ010000337.1 GCA_020056645.1 Desulfobacterales bacterium | reverse complement strand
GATATCGATTTTGATGAGATGCTTTTCGAATCCAGCGAGTCGACCCTTTCCGCAACGGGAAAGATCGTGAACTATTTAAAAGGGGGAGATGGGATCCTCCTGACCACCTCAGGCCGCCTGGGCAAAAACGATTTCTACTGGATTGCTGGATTCGCCCGGATCCCCGAGATCCTCATGCCAAGAGGTCCCTTTGATATTTCCAAGGGAGAGATCACCTATGAAAAAGGCCGCCGGTTTTCACTCTCTGCGGAGGGGAAAGCGGCGATAACCGCGGGGGTGAAAATCGATCTAACAGTGGGGAAGGAGGGCCTCTCCATTCCAGCGTTTATGATAAAAGACGAGGAATCGGATGCGCGTCTCTTCTATGACCAGGGGGGCGATGAAATAAAGACCGCTTTTACCGGGAAAATCACCCGTAAAACAATGGATCGGCTCTTTTTAAATAACCCGTATCTGGAAGGCGCGCTTTCCGGTGATTTTTCCCTGACCTACAATCAAAAAGAGATCGGGCGCTCCAGTGCGCGGGGAAGGGTCGAAGGCGCTTTGCTCACCATTCCCCTCACATCCGCCGATCTTATCTTGAATTGCTTTTCCGTCGCTTGCGGGGAAAAGGGGTTTCATGTGGAAAAGAGCGAGCTTGGCTTTCTTGAAAATCAGCTCCTGGTTCGGGGAGAGGTGGCCTTTGCCCAAGATGGGTTCTTGACGGACCTGGAGGTGATTTCAGAGAGACTGGATATCAAACAAGTGATCGATCTGATCAAAACCGAACGGGAATCGGCCAAACAAAAACGGGGAGATAGGAAGCCTATCGCCATTACAGGAAAAGCGGATGTCCGGGCCGGAGAGGCGATCTATGGCAAGAGGATCTTTTCCAACCTTCATTCGACCCTTTCTTTCAACAAGGAGGATATGAATGCTTTTTTGCATGGGGCAGAGCTTTGTGGCGTCACCCTTCAGGGAACCATCCGTGTTTCTCCCAAAGGGGTCGTTTTCAATGTGGTCCCCCACGCGGCGGGCGCGCATCTGAACAACTCCTTGAGCTGTCTTTTAGGGAAAAAGGTGTTGCTCGACGGCGAATTCGATTTTTCCGGCGATGCGGCAGGGCGGGTTGAAACAAATAGCAAGGTGCGGGTCACCGATGGATCGCTCTCTTTTTATTCGAAAAAGGGGCGCATCTTCAATTTTGTCATTCTCGCAAAAATTTTGTCCCTATTAAATGTGGCGGAGATTCTCAAGGGCGAGTTTCCCGATCTCATTAACGACGGCTTTCCCTACCGGTCGATGACGATCAAGGGACATTTCAAGTCTGGGAAATTTATTCTTGAGGAGGCGGTGATCGATAACGCCTCCATGGGAATTACCGCCAAAGGGGAGATCCTCTTGGAAGATATGACGCTGAATCTCACGATTCTTATCGCCCCGTTACAAACCATTGATCTGGTGATCCGTTATATTCCCATCGTCAACGAAATTCTGGGGGGGAGCCTTGTCTCTATTCCTGTCAAGATAACTGGCGGCTATGCGTCGCCCCGGATGGTCTTCCTTGATCCATCGGCCGTTGAAGAGGGGGTGATCGGTCTGATGGAGCGAACCCTCAAACTCCCCTCCACCCTGATCAAACCGATTTTTTCTGAGGATTAGCCTGGGAGAGTTCACGAAAGCGCGCCAGTTGATCGGGCTTTCCCAGAACCCCCACCATGTCGTCGGCCTTTAAAACAAACGCGGGCACTGGATTGGCGAATAGGGCGCCGTTTCGCAAGAGTCCAGCCACCGTGACGCCGGTTCTTGAGCGGATCTGGGAGTGTTCAATGGACTTTTCGGACAAGGGGCTCTCTTTATCCAGGGTCACCCAGGTCAGCTCGAAGAGGCGGGAGGCGTTTTGCAGCTGGGCGATTGATTTGTATTCGGCGTTCTGGTCATAGAGGGGCCGGTAAAGCTCGTGCCGGACCTCGTCGGTAAACCGCTGGATTCTTTCGGCAGGCAGGTTGAGATGAAGAAGGGCCTGCCGGGTGAATTCGAGTCCGGCCTCAAATTCCGGTTGAACGATATGGTAGACCCCTTTCTCCTGGAACTCTTGTATCTGTTCCAGGGAGTGGGCCCGGGTGACTATATGAATGGCCGGCTTGATTTTTTTGGCAAGCGCCACGATCGCCTTTGAAATGATATAGACGGGGGTCGTGACCAGGAGCAGCCTTGCCTTTTCAAGCTGGGCCGCCTCGAGAATGACCGGCTGACTCGCGTCTCCATAGATGATGGGGAATCCATGGGATTTCAGCTGTTCCACCCGTCTTGCATCAAGTTCCAGAATGACGAAAGAGACCCCCATCTTTTTGAGAACATCCGCGATATGTTTTCCGACTCTTCCCCCGCCGGCGATGACGAGGTGCTCTTTTAGTCCCTCTTCCGGAAGGTTGATGGTTTGCAGGGGAAAGCCCTTTCGAAAGCGGTTGGCCAGTGCGTAAATAGGGGCGGTCAAACCAGAAATAAAGGGTGTTAGCACCATGGTGATCACGGTGGTTGTAAGGATCAGCGAATAGAAATCCATTGAAATCGAGTCTGATCTGATGCCGGTTCGGGCCAGGACAAAAGAGAACTCCCCGATTTGAGATAGGCCCAGGGCGGTCGCGAGGGGAATGACATTCCCGTATCCAAAGAGTCTGCTGAGCACGCTGAAGATGAGTCCCTTGCCGGTCATCACCACCAGAACAAGAATCATGATCATTTGAAAATGGGTCATGAGATAAAACGGGTCAAAAAGCATTCCGACGGATGTGAAGAAAAGAAGGCTGAAAATGTCCCGTAAGGGGATGATTTCGCTCAATGCCTGATACCCGTAATCGGATTCGCTGAGGAGCATCCCCGCCACAAAAGCGCCAAAGGCGAAGGAGAGGCCGAAGAGATAGGTGCCATAACCGATGCCAAGTCCCATGGCGGTTGTGGCGAGGAGGAACATCTCCCGGGAATTCCAGTTGGCGATCTTCTTCATGATCAGGGGAATAACCCGGGTGCCCACGACAATCATCAACAGGAGAAAGAGAATGGCCTTGACAGCGGCCATTCCCAGAAGCGGCAGGCCCGACTGGGGATTGTTGAGCTGGGGAAGGATGATCATCATGGGGACGATGGCCAGATCCTGGACGATCAGCATTCCGATCATGACCCGGCTCGACAGAGTCCCGATCAACCCTTTGTTCTCAAGGGTTTTCAGGATGACCATGGTGCTGGAGAGGGAGATGAGCGCGCCAAACCATATGGACTCCATCCAGGGCCAGGAGAACCATTGGCCGATACCAAATCCAAAGAGGATTGTTAGAAAAATCTGAATGGGGGTGCCTAAAAGGGCGATGGCTCTGACCGGTTTTAATTCCTTGAAGGAGAACTCGAGCCCCAGGGCGAAGAGGAGGAGGGCGATCCCGATTTCAGCCAGCATCTCGATCTCATGGGTGCCTGAAACCGTTATCCCTCCGGTATGGGGGCCTACCATGACCCCTGCGAGAATATATCCCAGAATCAGCGGCTGCTTGAGCCGTTGGGCGATGAGCGCTCCGATAAACGCGGCCATCACAATAATGATAATGTCGCCAGCAAGTCCCATGGTGTTCATCTTTGAATGGTTACCGCAAAAAGGGAGTTCTGTCAAAAGAATGGTGCGGCCATCCAGGGTGATCGCATTTGGGACGCGCCGCCTTCGGCCCTGCCGGGGGTTAACCTTTTGAAAAGGGCGCCAAACATATCAACATAAAGGTTCCATAAACACCCTCTAAAAACCTATTTGCCCCGCTTTTTAAAAACTGGCCGCCGACATTGATAATCAATTCAAGTTATGACTTAAATCACTCACCAAGCCCTATTCTACATGTGATTTCCCTGTGAGACAACCGCCATGGCGGCAGGCTGAAAAAGAACCTTCATCAGCATATCATTATAATAGGGGATAGGCGTCGTTGGTCACCTTCACCCCTGGCTCCATGAATAGGTTCCCCTTCACGAGAATCTCATCGATCAAGAGTTCAGGGACCAGGATATTCAAATTGTAGAAGGCCTCTCCATTCATGATGATGTATTGCAGGGTATCGCCGGAAAGGGTGACACTCCCCCCATTGTGAAAAAATTGTCCGCCATTATAGAGGTGGCCGGTGATGGTGATCTCGGCGAAATAGAACGGATAGAATATTCCCTCCTCATCGATGAAGATATGCTGGAAAACGGAGCCGGTTGAGGGCGCCAGTGCGCCCTTGAAGAGATAAAGTTCCTGGACGGTGAGGGGGGAATGGGCGATGACAAAAGAGGTGGTGTCGATCTCCAGTGTCTGAACCTGGATGGCTCCTGAAATGGACTGGGGCGTGTTCCCATTGAACACAAGGGTTCCTTCATTGGTAGAGAGTTCGCCGTTATTTTTCAGGTTTCCACTGATAACGATCACCGTTCCTGACGGGGCGAGGAGCCTTCCGTTTTTCTCAATGGTAATGTTCTTGAATTCGGCGTATTTTCCTTTGAGGATCACCGTACCTTCTGTAATTTTCAGTGTGCCGTTGATTTTGAGGGACTGATCGAAGATAAACGTCTCACCCTCGGTGACCGTGAGCTCGTCCCACACCTGATCCTCGCTGAATTCCCGGATGGCGGGCCTCTCCTCTGAACCGGCGTTTTTCGTATTGAACGTGCATTGGCCGGAGGGGTTGTACCAGTATTGGTAGTGAATCGTATTCCCTGCGATTTTACTAAAATAGATGGCTCCGTATGTGTGATAGTACCGGACCAGAAGAATGCCGCGGTTGAAGGATTGATAGAGAGGAGAAGGGGAAGCGGCGAAAACGACACTCTCCGGGATCGAGAATCGCATGGTTGAAGGGGAGCCGATCGTGTCAACGCTTGAGAATCCGTCATAGGAGAGATAGGGCGTGGGCTGCCAGATCCATGGGCCGGGCGACACATTCGCAAAGGAGAGCCCAGGTCTCTTGTACACATAACCAAAGTGGGCATTGGCCTTGCTCCATGGAATGTCGATGGGGCCCAGATGGATATGCTCGCCAAACCGGCTCACGCCCTGGCCCTGAACCACCTCCGCAGAAACAGAAGGGGCCGTTAAAACAAAAAGAAGGATGCATAGGGTGAAACAATGGAATCTGGCGGATCGCTCCCTCCGGATTTCCGGCGCTCTGTAGGGCTTAACTTGAATGGCGATTAGCCGGGAAAAGAGAGATAAACGACTCGGTGGCACAACGGTTCTCCGGACCTCTTCTATGATGTTATTGCACTGTGAAAAATATCCCCAAACACACGGAAGCAGCCAATAGCATTTTTCGTGCCATTTGTGTATATCTTTGTATTGGCTTTATTTAATTCAATATTCTCATTATTGAGCATCGGGAAAGCGTGTGGCGGATTCCCTGCACTCCGATGGGCGTCACTGTAGGGCTGTATCTAAATAGTTGGTTTTTAAATGATATCCCAATGAAGGGATTTCTATGCATGGAATTTCATACAGGATCGGATCAGGAGGCCAGGGGAATCGCATGTAGAATGGGGTTTAGGGAATGTTTTAAACAATGACTTGAATTTATGATAAATACCTCCTGCGGCCCGCTTTTAAAAAGCTGG
>JAGVHJ010000528.1 GCA_020056645.1 Desulfobacterales bacterium | reverse complement strand
GGGCGATCGTCCCAAGGCTTCGGATACCAGCGCGTGCTCCATGAGGTCGAGCCCCATGCCACCCAGTTCTTTGGGAACGTTGGGAGCCCAGAGCTCCATTTTTTTGACCATCTGGCGCTTTTCCTCGAACAGAGGAACCGCGGCTTTGAAATCCCCATGGTTAAAATAGGGTTCCATGGGAAAGAGCTCCTTTTCCACAAAGGTGTCGATCATTTCAAGGATGGTTTTTAATTTTTCTGAAACGGTGAAGTCCATAAAGGTCTCCTTTTATTGATGTTAACGATAGGTGATATGGTTTTCCTTCCCATTCATTTCCAGGTGGACATGTTCGTTGAAGGTGGAAAGCATGATGGTGTCGTGGGTGCATTTGAACCGGGAGAGCGAGGTGTTCACAACCTGCCAGGTGATGGCGATGGCTGTCTGGTCCGAGAGGCCTAAGGCCATTTGAACGACTGCGCCGATAGGACCTCCGGAGGTGAAGATGGCGACTTTTTTTCCCCGGCCATGGGCCTGCATGATGGTCGTGATTCCTTCTGTAACGCCGGCATGGTACTCCCGCCAACTTTTCAATCCGGGAATGTGCTCTTCTCCCTTGACCCAGCGCCGCATGATGGTTTCAAACACCTCTTGAAAGGCCCCCTTGCTTGAGAACATCCGGGTCACCTTATCCTGAAAAGAGGGGGTCTCGGCTATCATGAGCGGGATATATCCAGCCATCACTTTTTCAGACTCGTATTCGTTGAAGTTGGCCATGCGGACCGATTCGGGCAAGGGAATGTTCCGCTCCTTCAACACCGCCATAAAGGCCTCTTCGGTTTCAAGATGGCGGGTCAGGGTTCCGGTGACGCTGAGATCAAAGCGCGTATGCGTATCTATGAGATGGTTCGCAAGCATTCTTCCTTGAGTCTTGCCTTTTTCCGACAATCGGTCGTAGTCGGCCTGCCCGAAAGAGGCCTGCCCATGCCGGATAAGATAGAGTGTTCCCATGAGGTTCATTTCCTTGACAATGAGGTTGACGATAGGTGTTTATAATCCCAGGGAGGGGGGATTGTCAATGAAAATTAGAACGATCGTTCGTTTTATTTCCAGGGCAGCCAGATGAATAGGATGAATGGCGTGGTTGTTTCTCTTCACGAGGATCTGGGAAGGAGGGTCACCGCCATTTTCCCCTTGAGCAGGGTTTGAAATCTCTCCGCATCCCCCAGGCCGCCTACCAGGCTTCCATAATGCATGGGAATGGCGATTTGGGGATTGATCAAGAGGGCCGCTTCGGCCGCTTCCTCCGCCGTCATCACATAGGTCCCCGAGACCGGCAGAAGGGCGATGTCGGCCTGAATCGATTTCATTTCGGGAATCAGGTCCGTGTCTCCGGCGTGATAGATCTTGACCCCATCGATTTCAATGACAAAACCGATCCATCCGTTTTTTTGGGGGTGGAATTTTTTATTGATATTGTATGCGGGGGTCACCTGGATAGTGAGGGCGTCGATGGTCAGGCTATCCCCCGGTTTAGCGGTCGTCACCTGACCGGTAAGTTTTTTCGCTGACTTTTTTTCCGTGATGATCCGGGTTTGGGGGGAAACGATCTTCTTCACGTCTTCGGGTGAGCAATGATCATAGTGTTCATGGGAAATGAGAATCAGGTCGGCCTTTCGTCCTCCCGATAGCTCATAGGGATCGATATAAATGGTTCTGGATGCGTTGATCCGGAATGCGTCGTGGCCCAGCCACTCGATTTTTTTTACGAAGTCCAATGGATTCATGGTGAGTCTCTCCTTGATAGAGGATTGTTAGCTCTGGAGGATGGGGTCGTCTGTGAAAAAACCATGAATTCCCGCTTCCAGGAATTTTTTGACGATGGTTTTGTCGTTGATGGTGAACGGAATGACCCGGAATCCAGCGTAATGGATCTTTTGAATATGGCTGTAAAGAAGTGTCCGGTAGTCGGGATTCCAGGAAAAGGCCGATATTTTTCTCAAGATACCGAGAATGCCTTCGTAGGGGGGGATCTCCGTGAGAAAGGAGAGATGGGCCTGGGAAGAGAGTTCCCTGATCCTCGCGAGGATCCTTTGGTCGAAGCTTGAAAATAAGACCGAATCGAGAAGTTTTTTTTCCAGGACCAGATCTATTACCTGTTTCTCAATGGCGTCTGGTGGCCCTGAAGGCTCGTGGGCGCTCTCCTTGATTTCAATATTGAGGGTGACTTGGTTTCCGAATGCGTCGATCACCTCCTCAAGGGCCGGCAACCGTTCGTCCTTGAAAGAAGGGTCAAACCAGCTTCCGGCGTCAAGGGCTTTCAATTCGGAAAGAGAATAATCGCTTGCCCGGCCCGTGCCGTTGGTGGTCCGGTCCAGGGTGTCGTCATGGATGACGATGATCCGTCTGTCCCTGGAAAGGGTCACGTCCAGTTCGATCATTTTTACGCCCGCGCCGATCGCGGCCTCGAAGGAGGCCATGGTGTTCTCCGGGTATTTCATTTTGAATCCCCGGTGGGCGATAACAATCGGAGGCGTGAGTTCAGATAGTTTCATCATGAGCGCCTTTCCTTTGCCGATGGTCCCTTTCGCAGTCAAGATGGCGATCCATCCATGGTCCGGCTTTCAAAAGGGCGACCGTTTCAAACTGTTTCCATTATCCGTATCATCACCGGCAGTCGTGTCAACGATTTTATAAAACGGAGATGGCATTATCCTATCCGAGAAGATAATTGCAAAATAAAAGAGAGTGGGATCGCTTCTCGTTACGAGGCTCCGCCTCGTAACCAGGAACCAAGACCCATTTGTCCAGATTTTTAAAATCTGGCCCCCGGAGGGTAAGTTTGGAGGCCTTAACTCGATGTTCAAGTTTTTGTTAATTTCCCCAACTCCGGCGTTGGAAAAAAAATTTGATCCTCGAAATACCTCATGTATTCCTGCGGTCAAATTTTTTTTCCGCCTTGGATTTGAACAAATTTCCTAAAAACTTGAAGATCGAGTAAAATATTAGTTTAATGTAACTATTCAGCAGCGATTCATCAAAATGGTGAAAAGCCCGTTTTGTTCGTTCCCTATTTTTTTCGGGAGCTTCTTGGCTTTTTGCTGAACAGGCAAAAACTCGGCCTAAAGGCCTCAAACCGTTTGCCGGTTTTAGCGCAAAAAGCCTTCGAATCTCTCATCCGAAAAAAAATAAATGCCACTTCACAAAAGGGCTTTTTTGCCACTAAAACAAGGCCATACGGAATAGTTACAAGTTAATTAGAATTTATGTAACTCTTAAGTGTATGACTTTGATATCAAAATACCGTTTGATCGTATCCGGCGCTAACCTCTATTTTTCAATTATCTTCTCGGGTGTAATAGAAATACCCCACATAAGAAAGTGCTTGACATTTCATGCAAAGTAAAAATAGAAACGAGCGATTACCAAAAAATTGAAATGCAAAAAAGGAGAGAAAACATGGTACGTCACACGCTATTATTCGTATTGTTATCTGTTTTTATCATCTCAGGATGTAAAATTTCCGGCAAGGTGATGCTTGACGGGAAACCAGTGGAAGGGGCCACCATCACTTTAACGGGCGATGCAAAAAGAACCACCACCACCAACAGCTTTGGAACCTTTACATTCAACAATCTGGGGCGTGGGACCTATACCATTTCAGTCGATAAATGCGGTGTATCCCCCGAGGGTGTCGATGTCACCAAACGATCGAGATATACGGATGTGACAGGTGTAAGGATAGAGGCTGAACCACTGATCTGGGAGGGCGACTACACCATCCGGGATGCGGATGACCTGGAAACGATCAGCGGCTATTCACTCATTACCGGCGCCCTTAACATCCATACAAGCGCCCTGAAAGAGCTCAAGGGGATGGAATGCCTTACCGAAATCCAAGGGGGGCTCTATATTTCCAGGAACATTTCACTGGTAACTCTCGATGGGTTGACCAATCTGGAGACCATCGGCGGGAACCTGATGATCGACGACAACGACGCGTTGACGAGCCTTGATGGATTGAAAAATTTAGCCGCCATCGACGGTAGCCTGTACATTATTTATAATGATTCGCTGATGCGGATCAAGATGGATTCGTTGAGCGATGTGGGAGACGAATTCATTGTTACGGATAATGCCAATTTGTGCGACAACTATGGCTACCATCTGATGAATGCGGTGCGCTCCAGAGGCCATATCGGTGGGCATACCAGTATCAATGACAATAAAATATGCAATTAGCCGATGGAGGGCCGGGTGCATTAGTACCGATTACCCGGCCCTATGAGAGAGGCGACATCCGATGGACCAGGGAACCAACCACTTCCCTGGTTCTCTATTTTTTAGGATCTCCGTTTAATGAGTCCTAAGATATTAAGATATCGCTATTTTTCGTGGGCTGGTTTGCCGAACACTTTTTTATAGGAGCGGCATGCCGGGCAAACGTGCTCTTCGATCTTCACCACTTGATACAAAACGCCTTTTCCGTTTTCTCTTGCCCGTGTGCAGATAGGACAGGTTTCCTTGCAGAATTTCGCTAACGCTATCGTTGTATCGCTGTGCTTCATGGACGGCCTCCTTTTTTGACCTATACGGTTGAACCGGTTACGGGTGTGGCGTTCGCTCGCCACCATATGGGCATCAGCCAACTATCTACGGGGCGGCATATGAATTGTCAATCAAATCCTTAGGACTCATTACAAAATAACCTGAACATTTTGCATCTCATCTTCAGGTCATCTTTGTACGATTCTTATTCGAAAAATCCTAGACATAGAGCGACGATGTCTGCGGTTTTGCTCAATCGAACCGGATAAATCCATCCTAAATCCGAGCGCAATTTTGTTCACTTTAATTTGTAATGAGTCCTTAGATCCGGTTGAAAGCGGTGCTTTAAAAAAAAGAGTAATTGATTGAAAAGATGATGAAATATCTTTTTTCCCAATCGCTTCATGGAACGTGCTGAAGAATTGTCTTGAGTTTTTTAAAATAAAGCCTATTATTCCCGCAGTATACATGGCGTTCATTTTCTGACCATCTTAATATCAGCACCCATGAAAAACGAACCAGACGGTTTGACCATTAAAATTTTAGGCAACGGCGGCGCGATCAATGAAGGGCTTCCTTACAACTCTTTTATGATTAACGCCACACTCTTGTGCGAACTCCCCCCTGATATCATGCCCTCCCTTCACCGGAACCATGTTCCGATAAGCGGCATCAAACGGGTTTTTATCTCCCATCTCCATGGGGACCATGTGTTTGGCCTGCCGTTTTTTGTTCTCTCCTCGTTTTTTGAAAGCGAACAGACCGGAGAGGAGCATCCGGTTACCATGATCGGACCCAAGGGGCTGCAAGAGCTGGCCCGTGACCTTCTGATCAGCGCCTTCAGGAAGAACCATCCTTGTGTAACGTGGATGGATCGTTATGTGCGGTTTATTGAAACGGACGCCTCCGGAAAACCCGTATTGATGGATGGGTATGAGACCCTCCTTTTCCGTTTGGATCACATGATGGAAACATATGGTTTCCTTCTTTCTCTTCCCCAGAGCGGCGCCCATTTCGCCTATGTGGCGGATACGCTCTGGTGCGGCGCAGTCCAGACGATCATTGAGACAAAGCCAAAGCTGGTTCTGATAGATCTAAACGGCGACCCAGGTGACGTGAAACCGGTCCATCTCTCCAACAACGAGCTTGTTGAAAAAGGACTCCCTATTTCCGGTAACAACACACTCTTTGTGGGGACCCACCTCCGGCGGAGGTTTCAGGCAAAGGATCACCGGATTGTATGTTCGGAGCCGGGCATGCGAGCGATGATTCCTCCTGCGAACGGGGGCTCTGCGGTGATCATGGCTCCCGTTGAAGGGGAGTCGCTCTTTGCTTCATCTGGTTTCCTTGAAAGTGATAAGGATGCTCGTTCCTTATGAAACATCTCCACGGGATGAGAGAGCTGATCCAGTACGCCAGAGATAGCGGCGCAACCGATGCCGCTCTGATTCCTGCCCGGGATATTCTTGCCGAAGACCATCTGGCGGGATTTTGTAAACCGCCGGGTTGCGATCAATTCGGGAAGGCCATGAGCTGTCCTCCCCATGTGGCCGGTCCTTCAGCCTTCCGGCAATGGCTCCCCCTGTTTGAACATGCCCTGGTTTTTAAAATCGATACCTTTTCGGAAGCGCTTCTTTCCCCCCAGGCTCTTCTCTTGTTTAAAAAACTCCATGAAATCGCATCGGGAGTTCAAAAGAAGGCTGTGTTGATGGGATTTCTAAACGCCAAAGGATTTGCGGGCGGTTCCTGCAAAACGATTTTTTGCGCGGACCAGGAAAAGTGCGGCGTGATCGCAGGAGCACCTTGCAGGCATCCCCTGACAGCGAAACCCTCCATGTCCGGTTTCGGCATCAATGTCTCAAAACTGATCGCGTCCGCCGGTTGGGAGATGAAGCGGGCCTCCCTATCCCCTGACGCTGCGCCTGAAACGCCCGTGACGCTGTGCGGTCTGGTATTGATCGATTGATGGAGAAAAATAGAATGGCCCCCCTTGCCACCACCATGGATATTTTAAAGCTTCTCAATAAGTCCAATTGCAGGGCGTGTTACGAAAAGACATGCCTTGCCTTCGCGGCAGCCGTGTTTAAAGGTAAACGCCATTTGAGCGAATGCCCGTTGCTGGAACAGGAGGTGCTCGACCGGTATGCCGGAACCGTGATAAAAAGAAAGACGGTTGAAGAAGATCAGGAAGAGGTTCTCGCCCATCTGAAGAGCCAGGTGATCCAAAGGAATCTGGAGGTCGCTGCGAAAAATATCGGGGGCTCATTTGCGAACAACCGCCTGACCGCAAAGATATTCGGAAAGGATTTCAGCATTGATGGAGAAGGAAATCTCTATTCAGACATTCACATCAATCCCTGGGTCACGATTCCCTTTTTAAGTCATATCCTCACATCGGATGGCTCTGCTCCCGCCGGCAAGTGGACCCCCCTAAGGGAATTGAAAAACGGTCAATCTTGGCAGGGACTCTTCAATCAGCGGTGCGAAAAACCGCTTAAGAGAGTCGCAGACGCCTATACCGATATCTTTGAAGATCTCATTCATATTTTTAACGGAAAGGCGGTGGAAAAACATTATCAATCTGATATTTCACTGGTCTTGAACCCGTTTCCCAGGGTTCCCTTGCTCATCTGCTACTGGAGACCGGATGAAGGACTCGAGTCGGATCTCCATCTTTTTTTCGATCAATTCGTGGAACGCCACCTCTCCATTGAAGGGCTTTTCGGATTGGGTGCGGGTCTTGTGCGGATGTTCGAAAAAATCGCCTTGAGGCATGGCGCAGGCATCGCCACCTGACGCTCATCATTATAGCAAGGTCTTCTCTATTCAGCACCGATTCATCAAGATGGCAAAAAGCCTTCGAAACTCTCGTCCGAAAAAAAGTGAAAGTCACTCATAAAAGGGCCTTTTTACGGCTAAAGCAAGGCCATACGGAATAGTTACAAAAAAAGTAGGCTTCCCTTCCATAGAGTCGCGATTCTAATTCCATAAACGGTTGCACCCGTGCGTTTTTTCCGATGGTGGCGATTGAATCCCACAGGGGGAGAGTGTTGCATAATTCCTGCATAACTATTTAATATTGCGATTTATTTTCTAATGAGAATCCAAAGGCCGGTTCCATTGGTATGCGATTTGCTATCTCCTTGATCAACAGGAGGAAATGATTCCATGAAAGTCGCGCTTACAGCATGGGAGAACCGAATATCCCCGGTTTTCGATTCGGCAAACACCCTTTTGATCGCCGAAATTGAGAACTCGCAAATTATCGAACGACACTACGAATCATTTAACCCGGCGATGGCCGCCCGGCTTCCGGATGCTTTTAAGCGCCTTGGCATTGATACGTTGATATGCGGCGCGATTTCAATTTTTTTTTCAGAGATGATTCATATATCCGGAATCACGTTAATTCCGTTCATCGGCGGCAATTTGGACGAGATACTTGATCGTTATGCGAAAGGCCAAAGAATCGTTCCGGATTTCCTTATGCCTGGGTGCGGTGGGGGGCAGTGCCGTAACCGGGGAGAGGAAATGCGGTTTACCAACAAAGGTAGAGAGGTGATGCATATGCCAAAGAGGGATGGAACAGGTCCTGGCGGACAAAAAACAGGTAAAGGTCAGGACGGTTGCCCACAGGGAAAAGGGGGAAACACCAAAGGGTGTGGAACCGGAACCGGTAAAGGGGCGGGCCCTGGCAAGGGAAAGGGGTGCGGCCAGGGGAATGGCTGCAAGTAATCGCCGAACGAACATGCTTCGTGAGTTTGTTCGTGCGTGAATAGAAATCCTTAATATGAGGAGGAAACGATCATGCCAGGATATAATGGAACAGGGCCTACTGGTGCAGGTCCGATGACAGGCAGAGGAAGAGGGATGTGTAACAATGACCCTGACTATGGAAGGCCGATGCCAGACATGCCATATGGGGTGGGTCGTGGAATGGGATATGGTCGGAGAGCGGGTCTTGGATGCGGTTTTGGATTTGGCCAGAGGAACAGAAGTGGCCTAGGCCGGACGAGTCCAGGCCAACGGTTTCTTGGAAGGAATGAAGGTCGCTTCACTGATTCTAATGAATTGAGCCACCTGAGGGCCGAGGCCGCTTCGAATAGAAACATGCTGGATGATATCAGTCGACGTATTTCTGAACTTGAAAAAAAGAACGGCTGAGTCGGCGGATGTCTATCACGAATTCGAACGTCGTGATGTAAAAACAACTTAAGCTTTTTGCCATTGCACAGCTTGGTGTGCAAATTCTCCCCCTGATCAGTCCCTGGCTGTTGTTTAGCCAGGGACTGTGAATGGGATTTTT
>JAGVHJ010000340.1 GCA_020056645.1 Desulfobacterales bacterium | reverse complement strand
GGGCCGGAAGCTTCAGATTCTTGTAGAATACTTTAAGGGATATACTCCTGTAGGGCAGTTTTATAAAGATAAAGTGGAGTATATCGGACTCGGGGCGCACTATCTCTTATAAAAAAAACAGGCATCCCGATGGCCGGGAATGGGTCCATTTTCCCACGCTCCCCGCAGCGTCCACAACCAAAGCCATGGAACACCTGATGTGTGACTGGAAGATTGCCTTTCCGAGCGGCGGATTCATCCCCTGATCGGTATGGCGGCCTTCAACCTGGATTTTCTTTGCATCCACCCCTTTCGTGACGGAAACGGCAGGGTCTCCAGATTATTTCTTCTCCCAGGAGAAAAACAGCCTGGAAAGGGAGAGAGTGATGAACGAAGCAGAAAGGTCACATATGACCCATTGGTGATATGTGACCTTTTCACGCTTCTTTTGCTGGCCGTCCTAAATCTTTTTTTTCAACGAATTGTTCCTGAAAATCAGCGTGATGCGTCATAAAATTTAGATATTCGAGCGCTGGCATGAAGTTTGATTAAAGATATAAGGATGCTGAATTGAAACGTTGCTGTTCCAGAAAAGCGGGTTAAGTCCGCCGTTATTACTGCCGTCCATCTGACATCACACTCAAAAAGGATCGCACCATGAAAGAACTGATTGACATCATTGAAATCATTGCACGAGCCCTGGTTGATGAACCCAGCGTCGTATCGGTTAAAGAAATTGGCGGAGGGCATACGTCAATAGTGGAACTGAGGGTCGCCAAAACAGATCTGGGTAAGATTATCGGCAAGCAGGGCCGGACCGCCGACGCGCTGCGGATCATCCTATCTGCTGTTTCGGCGAAGATAAACAGGCACGCGGTGCTCGATATCGTCGAATAGTTCCAAGTACGGGGCCGGGGTGGCGGTGGTTGCTGAACACGATTTGGCCACTCAATCAAAACATAAACCATAGAGAAGGAAAGGGGTTCCCATGGGAGACAAGGGGAAAAAAGATAAAGGCAAACGAGAAGAACAGAAAACAGACCATCACACAATAAAGGAAAAACGAAAGCAGAAAAAAATCAAGAATGACTCTGTTTCAGACAAATTAAAGATAACATAAGGGAAAAGCAGCATTCATGGCATCAGTCATTAACTATTATGAGGGAATCGATTTGGTTGCCCTATCGGCAATTATCTACCCCGCGTACCCGAACGAAAACCAGAGGCAACGGCTGATCCCCACGCATCTCCGGCGGTTAGATTTTGAAAATCTGGATAAATTTCCAAATGATCTGTTTGCGATAGAATGTTTTTGACTTTTTTCGTCTGTATGGGCTATCCATTGGGGGCAAGGGAGCCCCGGTAAATCAATGCCGGAAAAACATGCGCTATTCGCCTTTATGTGACGGCACGTCGAGGGAGTAGCTCAGAGGACGGTTTATTGATTGAGAAAGGAGATGTCCATGAAAAGAGTCGTTTTCATGATAGTGGTATCGATAGTGGCGGCGATGTGTTTATCCACCCGCATGGTGTATGCAAAGGCGGGAGGCAATGCCTATTCGATGGTAAAATTGGAATTTTGGCCCGCTGACATCAAGTCCGATGATTCTGAAGGAGACGCGACATTCACCAAATTTTCTTTTGCGGCAGTTACCGCCGAAGATATGCTCATTCAGATTTCCTTGATGATCGGAGATGAAGAGTACGACGGGGGCGGCTCGACAGATGTTACGAATTGCGATTTGATAGCCGGCGCCTCTTTTGATATCTTTGATATCGGGGTGGGCTTCCGGTATTGGGAAAATGATTATAAAGGGCATGGCACAACAGACGAACTCGGTCCGATTGTCTATCTGGGGATTCATCAGCCTCTCCCCGACACGCCCATGAGTGTTTACGCCCGTTTCTCATGGAATTTTGTTGATTGGGGTGATGCGGAAGATCGTGAGCATTTCACCATTGAACCGGGGATTTCATGTTATTTTAAACCGGTTACCGTTGGCGTGGGATATCAAATCAAAGATTATTACGACCATGACTATCGTTACAAGGGCGCCGTCGTATCGGTCGGTTTTGTTTTCTGAACCCATCGCTTTGAACATACCCTGTTTTAAACTCGTTTGAGCACTTTCTTAATTTTTCCGCGGTCATCTCTATGAAACGTGGGGATGGGAACCCCGTTTCATCAGCATCACCACAAAAATAACGTTTTTGGGAGCTTGACCCACAATTTTAAATATGGAATAAATGAAATTCAAAAAAAGCAAGCTCCCATTCGTTAATGCTCCCGGATGAAAATTCTATTTGCCTTTCAAACAGTGGGCGTGTTACGCAACAACAATTCGAGATGTTAACCTTACAATTTGAAAAATAGAACATCGGGCGCTTTTTTTTGGGCCGGTTTTGAACCAGAGGCTTGCTCAAATTCATTACGCTATCGGGGTTTGTGATAAAGCGTCTGTATCGCCAGCGTGTATGTGGAGATTATGAAAAAAATAATGTTGATTTATGCGGTGAATTATTCCATCCAGAACCCCTTGGGCGGTGTCGCGCCGCCGTCCGGGCTTACCTGGATTCAAAAAGCGCTTCATGAAAGCGGTTTCAGCTATCATGTTTGTGATCTTTCGCTGGCGAAAGAGAAAGGCGATATCCGCCGATTCATCCAACAGGCGATGAGGACCTATGCCCCCGACGCGGTCGGCATATCCATACGGAATATCGACACATCGGTCAATCCGCCCCGGACCTTTTTCCCGTTTCTCAAGGAGGTGGCTGGTTTTGTGAGGCTGGAGACCTCGGCGCCCATGATTCTGGGAGGTCCAGGATTTTCTCTCTATTCCAGAAAATGCATGGATATTATGGCGGCCGATTATGGCATCGTTGGGGAAGGAGAGGTGGTGTTTCCGGACCTCCTGAAAACACTTTTTTCCGGTAACGGTGTCACTCCGGAACTACCAGGGGTGATTACCAGAAGAAATGGGGAGTTCATTGAAATCCCTCGGAAAATTTTCGATAATTACCGGAATTTCGGCATGGCCCGGCACGACGGCATCGACTACGACGCCTATGAAAAAATTGGCGGCTATTATCCGATCCAAACCAAAAGAGGATGCGCGTTCAATTGTATCTACTGCGACTATCCCTATCTTGAGGGAAGGAAATATCGCCTGCGGGATCCTTTGGTCATCGTCGATGAAATGGAAAATCTCAGTAAAACCTATACGATGCGGCACTTTTTTTTTACGGACAGCGTGTTCAGTTTTCCAACGGATTTCTGTGGAAAAATTTTAGATGAGATCATCAGACGAAGACTCGACATCACCTGGACCGCCTATGTGAATCCAAAGTCCCTGACCCTTGATCTGGTCGAGCGAATGAAAAAATCCGGGTGCTCCAGGGTCGAGGTTACGGTAGATACCGTCACCCGGCCAACGCTTTTGACGTATCAGAAGAATTTCACCCAGGAGGAGGTATTCCAGGCGGATCTCTTTTTCAGGCAGTGCGATATCGCCACATACTACTGGGTTAATCTGGGGGGGCCAGGTGAAACAGCAGAGACATTCATAAGAAATCTCAATCACCTGGATCGGCTTACCCATGTCACCAAGGGCTGGATCGGCGTTGGATTTGTGGTGCTCCCGGGAAGTCCGCTTTACGGCCGTGCGGTAAAGGAAGGGCGTATCGAAAAAAATGGATTAAGTGAACCCTATCTCTATGTGAGCGACCAGTTGCCTAAAGATTATGCCGAGCAGATCCAGCGGTTCGCCATTTTTCATCCTTCATGGTTTTCGGTTTACGATATGCTGGATGACGATTACCGGAAGATGGCCATGAAGATCATCTCCCATAAAATAAGGGATCACTGGCCCATGCAAGGGGATTATGGACGTATAAGGCACGAAAAATACCATCAGGGTGGTTTGCAGGTGTTCTCCCATGAGACGTACCTGAAAACGCTGGAAGAGAAACAGCAACACATATTAAAAAGATAGCGTGTCATTTGAAAAAAAACGAGGTTACAAAATCTACGATGGCTCTGGGTCATACAGAGCGGGCATTTCTGGCCTTTGAGGATCTGTTTTCTTCCTTTGGCATGCTCCTTGGGGTCAGATTTGGCGAACCCCATCCTTCAGAAGAGATCAGGACCGGGTTGCGGCTCATGCTCTCCCTCTATCCCCGCATGCGCTCGCTCCTTGAGCCCACTCTTTTTTCCTATTGCTTAAGACTCTTGGACGACGCCGATCCCAGGGTCGAGAAGCTCTTTGACCGCTCTTTTCAGTTGGTTCGTGGAATTTCGCCGGATACGCATGCATTTTTTGCATACCGGAAACGTTTTTTTAACGAACCCTTCTCGTTAGAGCAGGCCTTGCCTTTAAAAATTCGATATTTCCCCGATTCGGAAAAGCCGGTCCTTCTCATGTCCTTACATCACATTATTTCAGATGGCTTGGGATTCATGAATGTGGTGGATGATCTGATGGCATGGTTAAACCGTCAGGTTCCGTTAGGCGCTCCCATCGACACCCGGCGGGTGTGGAAAACATTTATTAAAAAACCCGTGCATAAAATACCCGGTGACTTCTTGCGGTCATTAAAACAGTATCAAGGCGCCGTAATGCGGACAAGGCATGATAAACCGCTCCTCTTGTCTTCCCAGCCCGTCGATTTTTTTGGCGAGGCCGATATCGTGACCCATGTTTTACCATTTGACCGGGAGCGGGTCCTTTCCACAGCCAGAAAATTCAATTGCAGCTTAACGGTTCTGATCATGACCGCCCTATCAAGGGCGCTGGTGAAACTTGCCCCTCGGCAGGATGCCAATAAGATCGGTCTCACGACTGTGATCGGACTCCGGCCTCGGTTCGATGATCCCAAACCGGTTTTCGGAAACTACGTCATGCTTAAAATGCTTAATATATATAAGGATATCTGGGATCGGCCTGATAAAATCATCAGCGAGATCAAGAACCAAATGGCCACCCGGATCCGGGAAGCCTCTGGGCAGGAGACGATGGCTCCGTGGTTTATTGGCAAGAGTGCTGTGCTATTGGGCCGGAAAAACTATGGAAAAGGGGTAATGCATGCAAAGAAGAGTGGAAAAATGGCGTTTTCGTTTCAGGTCTCCACGGGCGGGAGCCTTGATCGGCTCAATGCCCACGGTGACCGCGCCCATGTGACAGAGATTGTCGATGCCGTTCCCCATTATGGCCTATTCATCACCCTGACCAGTCTCGATGGCAGAATCAGCACCAATTTCACCTATCCTTTGCCGGAGCTGAAGAGAGAGGATCTTACTCAGTTCATTATGGTATTTGACAAAGAGGTGGGGAATCTGATTCAAGCTGCCGGGTTATAACTTCAGGAATGGGGGAAAGCTCAAAGGGGCATTCTCTTTTTTTAATTTGCGTCAGTGTGTTTTTTGATGAAGATATTTTTGATTTACGTCAAGGCATTTTATTGAAAACGCTATTAATTTTCATTCATGAAACCACTCATTCTAAAGAAGCCAATTGTGGATTGAAATTTTACTTTAAGGAGAAATAAAATGAGCAGAAAAGTTGTCATTGATAGTGAAGAATGTATTGGATGTGAAAGTTGCGTGGAGCTTTGTCCTGATGTGTTTGGTTTCGACAAAGAGGCCGAAAAAGCCAATGTGATTATTGAAGAGGGGGCGGATGAGGTCTGCATTCAAGAGGCAATTGATACTTGCCCTGTTGAATGTATTCATTGGGAATAAGAAAAAACGCCCTTAACTCCTCAGCCATGGCCTGGTGCGCCTATATGCTGATCCCTGTAATTTGTAAATAGCGCCCGAACGAAAACGCCGCCCAACGTCATTTTGGCATAAGCCGGAATCCAGTGCCATCGACGGTTTCTGGATGCCGGATCAAGTCCGGCATGACGGAAAAGTCCGCTTTTCGTTCAGGCACTAAATAGGAGAACCGTCTGAGACGGATGATGCCAACTAAAATGATGCCTCAATAAAAAGAGAAAAGGAAATGCTATGAATGTTTTAAAACTTAGGGACACACATGAATTCATTCCTGGAGCAATGAAACGAACCTTCCTGGTGGAAAATTCACCCTATTTCAAAATCATCTCTTTCAATTTAGATGCGGGGGTCACTTTCCCGGTTCATTCACATGATTTGGATGGGGAGGTTTCTATCCAAGTGATAGATGGAGAAGGTGCTTTCCTTGGTGAGGGTGACACTGAAATTTTTGCACAACAAGGTGATATTCTTATTTCTCAGATTCGAGAGCCCCATGGGGTAAGAGCTAAAACGCAAATGAGAATCCTTGTGGTGATAGCCCCACCAATTTGACGACATAGTAATGATAGAGTAAATATTCAGCAGCGATTCATCACGATGGCGAAAAGCCCGTTTTGTTCGTTCCGTATTTTTTTTCGGGAGCTTCTTGGCTTTTTGCTGAACTGGCGAAAACAAAGGCCTGAAGGCCTCAAACCGTTTGCCAGTCTTAGCGCAAAAAGCCTTCGAAGCTCTCATCCGAAAAAAAGTAAATGTCACTTCACAAAAGGGCCTTTTTGCCACTAAAAGATCGAGTATCAGCATAATAGCCGACCGGAAGTGCGGCGGTTGACATCAGGGTGTTGATTAACTGCGTGCAGGCGATGAACTCGTACCCAAGCGAAAACCATTTGATTTTTTTCGATGGAATACGATAGAACGCCCACATGATAAAAAAGACGCTATCCATCGATCAAAAAAACCAGAGGCGGCGGCTGATCCCCACGCATCTGAACATCCCCGAACTTCCCATCCGGAGCCGGAAGGATGAGATCGTCGCCGCCATCCGGAAAAACCCCGTGACGATCATCACGGGAGAGACCGGCTCCGGCAAGACCACCCAGATCCCCAAGTTCTGTATCGAAGCCGGGAGGGGCGTCGAGGGAGTGATCGGCTGCACCCAGCCCCGTCGGATCGCGGCCCTGACTGTCGCGGCCCGGATCGCCGAAGAGCTTGGGACCGAGGTGGGCGATCTCGTTGGCTATAAGATCCGGTTCCAGGACCAGACCAGCCGGGAGAACTCCATTATCAAGGTCATGACCGACGGCATTCTCCTGGCCGAGGCCCAGAAGGACCGGTTTCTGAACGCCTACGACACCCTAATCGTGGATGAAGCCCACGAAAGAAGCCTCAACATCGATTTTATTCTGGGGATGCTGCACCGGATTCTCTCGAAACGGAGGGATCTCAAGCTCATCATCACCTCGGCCACCATCGACACGGAAAAATTCTCCAAGGCCTTTCACAACGCGCCGGTCATCGAGGTGTCGGGGCGCACCTTTCCCGTTGAGGTCCGCTATCTGGAACCCACATCCGATGCCCCGGACGGGGAAGAGAAAACCTATGGCGAACTTGCCGTGAAAGCCGCAGAAAAGATTCTGAGCGAAAGCGTATCGGGCGATCTTCTGATTTTCATGCCCACGGAACAGGACATCCGGGAGAGTGTGGAGTTGCTTGAAGGACGCGGCTATCGCGGCGTCACGATTCTTCCTCTCTATGCGCGGCTCTCTTCTTCGGACCAAAGAAAGGTGTTTATCCGCGGTCCGGGGCGGAAGATCGTGGTCGCGACCAACGTGGCCGAAACCTCCATCACCATCCCCGGCATTAAGTATGTGATCGACACCGGCCTTGCGCGGATTTCCGAATATGTGCCGGGAAGCGGCGCCACGGCCCTTCCCATCAAAGCCATTTCCCGGAGCAGCGCGGATCAGAGAAAAGGACGGTGCGGCCGCGTGGAGAACGGTATCTGCATCCGGCTCTACGAGGAGGGGGATTATGAATCCCGGCCCCTTTATACGCCTCCGGAAATTTTACGCTCCAACCTGGCGGAGGTCATCCTCAAGATGATCGCCTTGAACCTGGGGGATATCGAACGGTTTCCCTTTATTGACCCGCCTTCCCTTCAGAGCATCCGGGACGGGTTCAACACCTTGCGGGAACTGGGGGCCATCTTTGAGGCTAACGAAGGGAAAAGATCCGGAGCCGGGGCCAGGCCCCAGCTCACCCCCGTCGGGCGGATCATGGCGAACCTTCCCTTGGACCCTCGGATTTCACGGATGCTCATTGAGGCTTCCCGAAGGAATTGCCTGAAGGAGATGACGGTGATCGCCTCGGCCCTCTCCATCAGCGACCCCAGGGAGAGGCCCCCGGAGAAGGAGAAACAGGCGGATCAGAAACACCAGGCCTTTGTCGATCCCTATTCGGATTTTCTGACCCTTTTAAATATCTGGAACAAGTTCCACGCCTTTGAAGGGGCGGGAAAAGGGCTGGGGAAAATCAAGAAGTTCACCAAGGAGAACTTCCTCTCCTTCCGGCGCATGCGGGAGTTTCTGGATGTCCATGAGCAGATATCGAAGATTCTGGAGGAGTATGATTTGAGCGAAACGCTTCCCCGGATCGAACAGGCCGGAGAAGATAAGAATGCGGCTTACAGCCCTCTTTACGCGGCGATTCATCAGTCGGTTTTGAGCGGCTATCTCTCGAATATCGCCCTTCAGAAGGAGAAAAATTTTTTTCAGGCCGCCAGGGGGCGGGAGGTGATGATTTTCCCAGGCTCCGGCCTTTTCAATCGCGCAAAGCCTTGGATCGTGGCGGCCGAGGTCGTGAAAACCTCCCGGCTTTTCGCGCGAACCGCCGCCAACGTCGACAGCGCCTGGATCGAGGAGGTCGGGAAAGATCATCTCTCCTACGCCTACGACCGGCCCCGGTGGGAGAAGAAGCGGGGTGAGGTGGTGGCGGACGAGCGAGTGAGCCTTTTCGGACTCACCCTTGTGAGCGGCAGAACCGTTCCCTATGGGCCAGTCGATCCCATTGAGGCGTCGGAAATCTTCATCCGTTCGGGATTGGTCGAGGGCGAAATCAATCTCCATCCCAAAGACAAAACCTTCGCCTTCTATTTCCACAACCGGGCCATGATCGGCCAAGTTCTCGACATGGAAAACCGTCTCCGGAAACGGGATATCCTGGTGGACGAGGAAGATTTGGTCTGTTTCTACCAGGAGCGGCTGAAAGGCGTCACCGGAATCACTTCGCTCAAGAAATTCCTGAGAAATCTGAAAGATCCGGATTCGCTTCTCCTGACGCTCAATGATCTGTTGAAATACCGGCCGGAGGAGGAGGAACTCTCCCTTTTCCCCACCCAGATTCGATTGGGAGGCCATGAATTCGAATGTCTCTACGCTTTCGATCCAGGAAGCGAGAAAGACGGCGTGACCGTAAAGATCCCCGCGGCCGCGGCCCCGTTGGTTCCCGTCACCGGCATGGAGTGGGTGGTTCCCGGACTCCTCGCGGAAAAGATAGAGACCCTCATCAAGGCGCTTCCCAAGGAACACCGGAGGCGGCTCGTGCCCATCTCCCGCCACGCGGAAATCATCGCGAGAGAATTGAAGGAGACCCAAAAGCCCCTTCTCCATTCCCTTTCCGAACTTATTCACCAACGGTTTGGGGTCGACATTCCGTCCGACGCATGGGCCATGGAGTCGGTTCCTGGACACCTGAAAATGAGAATCTCCATCACCGGAAAAGATGGTGAAGAGATCTGCGCTGGAAGGAACCCGGAGATATTGACCGGTCTCTACTCCTCTTCTCTTAAGGAACGTGCCTTCGATGCGGCGAAAAAAAGGTGGGAACGATCGGAGATCGCCACCTGGGATTTCGGTGATATTCCCGAGAAGGTTCTGGTTGAAGAAAAGCCCATCCCACTCCACGCGTTCCCGGCCCTGACCCGTGAGGGAGAGGCCATGGCGCTTCGATTGGTGTCGGATAAAACCGAGGCGGAAACGCTCCACCGGGAAGGGGTGGCGGCCCTATTCGCTCGGATCTTTTCCAAGGATATAAAAACATTGAGAAAAGATATCGCGCTTCCCCCCCATCTGGAGCCGAAAACAAAGGCGTTTGGGGGAAAGAGAGTCTTTGAGAACACCATCGTTGAGGCGGTGGTCCGGCGTCTTTTTTACAAACCTTTCAGACGTCAGGCCGAGTTTCTGAAACATGCAGAAGAGAGCGCGGCTCTCATTTATAAGACCGGCCAGATGGTGCGGGAGAGAGCCCTTTCTCTGTTGCTTGCCTATGATGAAACGGTCTCCTCAATCGACGCCCTGCTCAGGTCCTCCCGCTCCAATGCCTTGATACAGGAGTCTCTTCTGGCGGTAAAGGCCGATATCGCCGCCCTTCTTCCCCCGGATGTCATGGTGCTCTATGACCTTGACCGGATCGCGCACCTGGAGCGCTATCTCCGGGCCGCAGGCATCCGGGCCCGCAGGGCGTATGACGCCCCGGCCAAAGAGGCGTTGAAGTCTAAAGAAACAGAGGGGTTTAAGGCCTCCCTCTCCCGTCTGATCGAGGGCTTGTCCCGGAAAAATGTCTCCCAAGAAAAACGGGAGGCCATCGAATCGCTCTTCTGGATGATCGAGGAGTATAAGGTATCGGTTTACGCCCAGGAGCTTAAAACCCCCATCAAGGTATCCGCGAAGATCCTGGAAAAGGAGATCGCAAGGATCGAGCGTCTGTTATGATTATTGGTAACGATTCAGAACCGATTCATGGGTATGACAAAAAGGGCTTCTTGCCAATAAAGCAAGATAGGTGCTGAATAGTTTACGGTTACTGGAAAAAAAGGAGGATGGCATGGTATCTCTGAAAACCTGTGTCGCCCCGGAGGGGCGTTTCAGATATGGCGTTCATGAACCCGCGTTCGCGGTGAGAAATTTGAGGGAGAAGGATTGCCGGATGCCCATGGGGGCCTTTGACGATGGCTCGACGCACGCAAACGAAAAAAATTTTCCTCCCGGTGATGTGAAGGAAGAGAAGGCCGACACGATTTTTGAGATTCCCAACCCCTTGCCCTTCAGGGGAACGACCTATATCGCCAAAAGCTGGGCCGATGAAAAGGCGGCGAATCTCTCCCGTATCCGGCTCCCCGAACCTTCACCTTTCTCCTTTCAGGAAGTGATGAGGGAGGCGGGCCTTTCCGGTGGGGCGTGGAAAAACCTCATGGCGCATCTTCCCGAACCGCTTTTAATCACCATCGCCGCCACGTCGACCGACCCAAGCGATCTAATGGCGTTGGCCCACCTGTGCTGCGATTTTGTGATAGATCCGGAAACAGGCGCTGTTCGGGGTCTCTTTTACGAAAAAAAGGGGGCGGGCCAGGTCCGTCCCCGCATCAAAAATCATGTGGTCTTCGAAACCCTCGCCAACAATCCCCATCTGCCGGACCTTTATAAGGAGGTCATGGTGTTGAGGCCTGGGGTCCAGGGAGAGAGCGAGATCGTGGGGGAGTACGAAAAGGGCGGCGCCCATATCTTCGAATACTTGAGACGAAACAGCTACATTCCCTGGGGCCATTACGCGGCCAACATGGCCCATGACGCTGTGCGCTACCGGATCAATCAATTGAAGAGGGACGATATGGCGGGTCTTCGCCATCTCTACTACCAGCGCACCTTTGTCCGGCTGGCGCAAGATCTGGGCCTGCCACTTCCTGAAGAGCGAAAACCGCTCACGGCGGTGCTTCTCGAATCCCTGCGCCGGTCCATCGTCGAGCAGATCCATGGGAGCGCCGATCCCCATCCCTTGCACTTCAACGCCTCCCTCTGGGGATGGAACTTCGGGTTCGATTTCGCGCCCACCGGCTACCGGCTCCATGCCTCTCATCAGCAGATTCACCAGCAGTTCGCCTTGATCCCCCTCTCCGTAACGAGCCGGACAACCGGAGGCGGCGCCGCCCTTGACCCGGCGTTTCGACCCTATGGATGCGGCGATATGGTCGCCGATTTTATCGCGGCCTACCGGCGGGAAACCGGCCACGACTTTTTCGACGACTATGAACGCGCGATCCGGACCAACACCCGCATGGACGGAGATCCGTCAAGGGAAAAGAGCCTGATTGTCCATGAAGACGACCATGTCATGGTTTTTGTTCCCAAGGCTCAGACCTCCCAGTGGGAGCTCAATATCCTGACGAAAAAAAGTGTTGGGAACATCCTGGAGGCGGACCAGGCAACCCGGAGATCCTTGGACGAGGCGATATTCATCACCATGAACGCATTGACCTCTCTGGGCGCAAGAATGATCACCTGCATCGAATATCCCAAGCGGTTCGACGCGAAAGAACCGGATCAGCGGCTCCTCTACGCATTTCTACCCCGGCTTCCGGAATCGCCCGGAGCTTTCAGCGAGGCCCAGCTCCGGTGGATCAACGGCCACTACCCGGAGGATTTCGCCCAGGTGTGCCGTGAACAAATTTCCCCAATAGTGTCAAGCAGGGGAATGGCATGTAGAATAGGGCTTGGTGAGTGATTTAAATAATAACTTGAATTTATTATCAATGCCTCCGGCGGCCCGCTTTTAAAAAGCGGGGCGAATAGGTTTCTATAGGGTGTTTATAGAACCTTTTTTACCATGTTTGGCAACCTTTTCAAAAGGTTGGCTCCCGGCAGGGCCGTCAAGGCGAATCCTACATGTGATTCCCCTGATACTGTCAAGCCCCAAAATTGACAAATGAAGAAATATTCACTACATGAATTAAATTACACTTGGGCATACCCTATTAACGATGAGAAAGGATAATGAGATGGAGGAATTTACATATCAGGAAATGTTTCCGGTGAACGATCAGAAAACGCCGTATCGTCTGATTTCCACGGATTATTTAAAAGCGGTCGAAGTGATGGGCGAGCGGTTTTTAAGCCTCGCTTCGGATGGCCTCGCCTTGCTCACCGAAGCGGCCTTCAAGGATGTTTCCCATCTTCTGAGGCCTTCCCATCTCGCTTTTCTTTCGACCATCGTGAAAGATCCGGAGAGTTCGGTGAACGACCGGTATGTGGCCCTTGATCTGTTGAAGAACGCGGTCATCTCCGCCGATAAGGTGTTCCCCATGTGTCAAGATACGGGAACCGCCATCGTCATGGGGAAAAAGGGCCACCGGGTGGTGACCGACGGGAATGACGACGCGGCGATCAGCAAGGGGGTGTACCTTGCTTATAAAAACAACAATCTCCGCTACTCCCAGCTCGCCCCCCAGCAGATGTTCGTTGAAAAAAACACCAACACCAATCTGCCGGCCCAGATTGATCTCCAATCGGTCAAAGGAAACACCTATTCATTTCTTTTCATGGCCAAGGGAGGCGGCTCGGCCAACAAGACCTTTCTCTACCAGGAAACAAAGGCCACGCTCAATCCGGAAAAACTGATCCCTTTTCTGACTGAAAAGATGAAATCGCTGGGAACCTCCGCCTGCCCGCCCTATCATCTGGCCATCGTGGTCGGGGGAACCTCCGCCGAGGCCAATTTGAAAACCGTGAAACTCACTTCCGCAGGCTATCTCGACACCCTCCCCGATTTCGGTAACGAGCTGGGACACGCATTCAGGGCCAAGGATATCGAGCAGGAGCTCTTGGGGATATCGAGGAACCTGAAGATCGGCGCCCAGTTCGGCGGAAAATATTTCTGCCACGACGTCAAGGTGGTTCGGCTTCCGCGCCATGGGGCCTCCTGCCCCATCGGCATCGGCGTCAGTTGCAGCGCGGATAGAAACATCAAGGCGAAAATCACCGAAGAGGGGCTCTTTCTGGAACAGCTTGAAACCGATCCGGCCCGCTTCCTGCCGGAACCGGAAGGAACAGGGGCGCAAGCGGTTCACATCGACCTGAACCAGCCCATGAAGCGCATCCGTGAAACGTTGAGCAACCTCAAGGTGGCCTCCCAGCTCTTCCTTTCGGGAAAAATCGTGGTGGCGAGGGATATCGCCCATGCCAAACTCAAAGAGCGGCTCGACAGGGGAGAGGGGCTTCCCTCCTATCTCAAGGATCATATCATCTATTACGCCGGCCCCGCCAAAACCCCCGCGGGATTTGCTTCCGGATCATTCGGCCCCACGACCGCGGGCCGCATGGACTCATATGTTCCGGTCTTCCAGGAACAAGGGGCCTCCCTCGTCATGCTGGCCAAGGGGAACCGTTCCAAAATCGTTCTCGATTCCTGTAAAAAACATGGCGGGTTTTACCTGGGCTCCATTGGCGGCTCGGCGGCCCGGCTCGGGAAGGAGTGCATTACAAAGGTAGAGACCATCGAATATCCGGAGCTTGGGATGGAGGCGATTTTCATGATCACGGTCAAGGATTTCCCCGCCTTTATCATCATGGATGACAAGGGCCACGATTTTTTTGATATTTTGTTGTAGCAAGGCCTGAAAAAAGGCAGTGATGTCCGGTTAGATTTTTGCATGAATTTGAGCCGAATTTTTTCGCAGAAGCACACTTTTTTTGTTGACAAATTAAAAAAAATATTTTTCGCGCC
>JAGVHJ010000388.1 GCA_020056645.1 Desulfobacterales bacterium | reverse complement strand
CACGGACGTGAACGGCAAGCCAGCCATCGACGAAATCGCGGTCCGAATGGGGCTTACAATCGAAAATCCGGAAAAGATCAAGGCGGTCAACATGGCCATTCTAATGGATGAGCCCATCGGCGTTTATGATCCTTACCGGTTGATCTCCGGAGAGAGGTTCCTTTCTTTCCGGTTCTATCCAGCCGATCCAGCCTCGTGTGACATCTTCATTTCCGACACCCTCACCACGGCCCTGGATTCCGATCCGTTGATTTTAAGACCCGGATTGCTGGCGGTGGGGATCGGGTGCAACAGGGGAACCCCGAAAGAAGAGATGGAATTGCTTCTCGTCGATGTGTTCCGGCGGTTCAATCTTTCAACAAAGAGTATCATGACTTTGGCGAGCATCGATTTGAAGGCGGACGAGAAGGGGCTTCAGGCGCTCGCGATGGAATGGGGCCTTCCCATCGCCTTTTTCAGCAGGATCGACCTGAATCAGGCCAAAGGAGTTATCACCTCATCCACGGTTGTGGAAAAATATACAGGAGCAAAAAGCGTATGCGAGGCAGCGGCGATTCTTTCATCGAACGCGGGAACACTAGTTGTCCCGAAAACAAAAACCAAAAATGCGACCCTTGCGGTGGCCCGAAGGCCTCCTTCCTCTATATCGTAGGCATTGGCCCCGGCGGCCAGGAACACATGTCAAGGCGGGCTTTCGAGGTCTTAAAATCGTGCGACACCGTGGCCGGGTATGGGACCTATATTGACCTGATCCGGTCACTCTTGGACGGCAAGGAAATCATCGAAACCGCCATGAAAAAAGAGGTGGACCGGGTCAAGGCTGCGATTGACGCGGCCCTTGCCGGAAAAATATGCGCGGTGGTGTCGAGCGGCGATGCGGGGATCTACGCCATGGCCGGTCTCATTTTTGAAGTGCTGAAAGAGCGGGGGGTCCATGTGGTGCGGCCCCGTGACCCATCAGCGCGGCAAGAGGGACGGCCCGCGCTCGTGGTGGAAGTGGTGCCGGGCATTCCCGCCCTGGCGTCGGGAGCCTCCCTGCTGGGTGCGCCCCTGACCCACGACTTCGCCGCCATCAGCCTGAGCGATCTTCTGACCCCCTGGGAAACCATCGAAAAGCGGCTGGAATGCGCGGCCATGGCCGATTTTGTAATCGTTCTCTATAACCCCCGGAGCAAGAAACGGAGCTGGCAACTCGAAAAAGCCCAATCCATCATCTTGAAACACCGGTCCGGAGAGACCCCGGTGGGGATCGTCCAAAACGCCATGCGGGACGGGGAAACGGTGCGGATTCTGCCGTTGCGGGATCTCCATCTGGCGGAGGTCGATATGCTAACGACCGTGTTTATTGGCAACAGCAGCTCCATGACCTACATGGATTTTCTCATCACGCCGAGGGGCTACAGAACCAAGTATCAAATCGGGTGAGCAAACTTGGTGTCACATCTTGAACTGTGATTAATTGATTTTAATCAATAATCAAGATGTGACACCAAAGCTCATCTGACACCAAAGCTCCTATCTTTCTCTTCCTTCACGAATAATCTCGATAAGTTCTTTTGTTGAAATATTAGCTTTAATGGTTGGAACATCTAAGGGAGAGAGAGAAACGTCCTCTGGAATCAAAGCAAAAGTACGACCATCTTTTCTTCGAATCAGAACTTTGCCTAAATTTTCAGCTTGATCAAGAACAAAAGCAAGTTTTTGCCTGGCTTCTGAATATGTGTAAATTTGCATTTTATACCTCCAGAGTTGGTATTTTAAGATCATTGGACACAGATTTTAATTTTGTATCCAATGTCAGCAATGGAGCTTTCTGTCTCAAAGCACAGTCAAGAAAATATGCATCGTATGCATACATATTGTTTTTTTGAGATATTGATATGACATTTGTAAAATCAGGCTCTATATAACGAAGAGGTATTCTCTTGAATATTTCAAGACCTTTTTGAGCTTCTTCAAGACTCAACCTATTCCTCTTAAACATTGCCGAAAATGCATTGCCAATTTCCCAAGGAATAGAACCAGGCCCAATCAATGTATTTCCTCTTGTTAATTCAATGATTTTTTTCCGTTCAGGTTCATCAACTATGACAGCAATTATTGCTGAGGTATCAATTACAATGTCCATCTTTAGCTCCAATATACATATATATGACAATTGTACAACAGCATCGATGGTTGTCAAGTGCATTGATTGGTAGAGGGGTGATGGTGTCACATCTTGAGGGGTGATTAATTGATTTTAATCAATAATCAAGATATGACACCAAATCCCTCATGACACCAAATCCCTCATGACACCAAATCCCTCAAATCCCCATTTGTCCAGATTTTTAAAATCTGGCCGCCGCCTTGGCTTGACGCCTGGTTGAAAGGGCGTCACACGCGAGGGCGCCGACGAGGTGCGGCGTTCACCGGTGCGTATCCAGATAGCGACGGTACTCGGCCATTCTCGCCAGGGATTTCACCGCTCTTTCGGGCGTGGGGAAGAAGACGGCCTTGTATTTTTTCCCATCGACCCGGTAGACGGTCTTGTCTTTTTCGTCGGTGATGATGTTCACCCCATAGATGGGTTTCTGATAGGTTTCCATGAGGGTGACGATATGCTCGATATATCGGTTTTCAAAATCCTGAATGGCGTTCACCACCGAATTGAGGAAACTTTCGCTGTAGACCTTATCCGATTGCAATACGGATCTGGCCAGATGGCCGGTCATGATCCGTTTTCCCATGATCCCCAGGTTGATGACCGCGTCGCACTGGTCCCATTTCATGAGCTCCTCCAGGACCACCATGGGAAGATTGTTGTTGTTTTCGCCCACAAGATCGATGGGATTGGCCTTGCTCCAGTAGTGGGGGAGAATCTGGCCGATCTTCGCCGTGATTTCCGGAGAGAGCCGTGGCAGGGTCAGGTTGTAGAATTCGCAGAGGTCGGCGGTGACAACGCCCCATCCGCCTCCCAGGGTCATGATGGCCACCCGGTTTCCCGTGGGAAGGGGCAGTGAAGAGAAAGAGGCCGCAAGATCGAGCATTTCCAGGGATTGATTGACGTTGATGATCCCCGCTTGGGCGCACATGGCGTCAAAGACCCGCGTGTCCGAAGAGAGCGCGCCCGTGTGGCTGGAGGCGGCCATATTACCAGCCTTGCTCCGTCCTCCTTTGAGGAGGACAATGGGTTTCTTTAGACTCACTTTTTGGGCGCTCTCGAAGAACCGGCGGCCATTCTTGACGCTCTCCACATAGAGCATGACGGTTTCCGTTAAGTCGTCCTCATGAAAAATATCCAGGAAATCCTCGATGGTCAGCATGGCTTCGTTGCCGGACCCGCAGAATCCCCGGATGCCGATATCCTGCTGAAAGGCGAAGGCCAGGAGTTGAACGCCCATGTTTCCGGACTGGGATACGATGGAGGTGCCGCCCCTCCGGGGCCTCACATGAACGCTCGTGCAATAGAGATTGATATGGGGATTGCAGATTCCCATGGTGTTGGGGCCAAGAATGAGAATTCCCGCCTCTTTGGCTTTTTTCACCAGTTCTTCTTCCAGTTTTTTGCCCTTTTCACCGGTCTCGCCAAAGCCAGACGAAATCAGGAGCATGGATTTGATCCCTTTCGCCTGGAGCTGGGGCATCAGATCCATGACCTTGGCTGCGGGAACCGTCACCACCGCCATATCGACCTTTCCAGGGATTTCGTCGATGGATTTATAGGCGTTCCGGTTGATGATGACGCCGCCCTTGGGGTTGACCAGATAGACCTCGCTCCTGTAATCGCCGCTGATGGTGTTGGTGGGGAGGGTGTGCCCCCACTTTCCCATGGTGCCTGTCGCGCCGATAAAGGCGATGGGTTTTGGATAAAAAAAGAACCGGATCGATTCGGAGCTCACCGGATCGGGAAAAACAGGCGGTGAGGCAGGCTCCCCCTTGACGATCAGGGCGTCCACGGCGAACACATCTCCATCCGGCTGCACAAGCAGGGGATTGATATCGATTTCCGCGATATCCGGATTCTTCAGACTGATCTCCGAGAGCCCTTTCAGGGTTTTTACGATTTTTTCCATGTTGACAGGGGCTTCTCCCCGGAAGGAGCCCAGAAGCTTCTTCGACCGGATTTCGGAAATCATATCCGAGATATCGGAATCGGTGAGCGGGGCGAGCCTGAAAGAGACATCGGAGAGGGCCTCCGTAAAAACACCCCCAAGCCCAAACAT
>JAGVHJ010000318.1 GCA_020056645.1 Desulfobacterales bacterium | reverse complement strand
CTCCCGCTCGATTACACGACCTTGCCCGGTCGCACTTAAAATTTGAGCCTGACGCAGAAATCGGGAAAAAAGAGGGTTGTCGTTCAGGCACTAACTATTCAGCAGCGATTCATCAAGATGACGCAAAGCCCGTTTTGTTCGTTCCCTATTTTTTTCGGGAGCTTTTTGGCTTGTTGCTGAACTGGCGAAAACTCGGTCTGAAGGCCTCAAACAGTTCGCCCGTTTTAACGCAAAAAGCCTTCGAAGCTCTCATCCGAAAAAAAGTCAATGTCACTTCACAAAAGGGCCTTTCCCATCCGGTGGATGGCCGGATGGGAAGGGCTCAAATATCGGTTATCTGACGGAGAGGGCCACCTCAACAAAGGCCATGACACCGATGGCGGCCATGAGGGGATGGATTTCCCTAATTTTTCCGGAAACGCAGGCCACAATGATATAGGAAATAAAGCCGAAACAGAGCCCCATGCTGATGCTGTATGCAAGCGGCATGAGCACTATAGTGAGAAAGGAGGGCACCGCGATCTCCATGTCCGTAAAATCGATCTTGCCAATACTTCTGAACATATAGATCCCCACCACAATCAGCGCCGGGGCCGTGGCGAAGGCGGGCACCATGGCGATGATGGGGGTCACAAATAGGGCCAGCATAAAAAGCAGGGCGACGGTCAGCGCCGTTAAACCGGTGCGGCCCCCCTGGGCGATGCCCGAGCCGGACTCGATATAGGTCGTCGTGGTGCTGGTCCCCAGAATAGCCCCTACAACCGTCGCCACGGCGTCGGCCTGGAGAATTCGGTCGATCTTCTCGATGGAACCATCATCCCTAACCATCTTCGCCTCATAGGAACAGGCCACGATGGTTCCCACGGAATCGAACAAGTCCACGAACATGAAGGAAAAAATCGCTCCCCACAAACTCCATTTCAAGGCGGCCACGACATCAAGCTTCAAAAAAAGAGGGGCGAGGGAGGGGGGCGCTGAAAAAAACCGGTCCGGAAGGGGAACGCTCCCGAACGCTACCCCCAGGAGGGTCGTGAGAAGGATGCCCCCGAGAATAGCGCCTCTGATTTTCATGACCTCCATGACGGCGATCACGGTAAGGCCAAAAAGGCCCAGATATACCGGAGTGGAGAATTTAGCGAGGGATACCATCGTCACCGGATGGTCTCCGATGACGCCCAGATTCTGAAAGCCGATAAAGGTGATGAAGAGCCCGATACCCGCCGCCGTGGATAATCTCAAGTGGAGGGGAATCGCGTCGATGATCCATTTCCGGAATCCTAGAATCGTCAAGATGAGAAAGAGAGCGCCCGACACAAAAACAACCCCCAGGGCTGTCTGCCAGGAGACCTGATTTCCAACCACCAGAGAATAGGCGAAAAACGCGTTGATCCCCATTCCCGGAGCCATGGCGAAAGGAACCCTCGCCCAGAGACCCGCCAGCGCCGTCCCAAAGGCTGAAGCAAGAATGGTGGCGGTGATGAGCGCATCCTTGTTCATGCCTGTGGAGCTTAAAATATTGGGATTGACAAAAATGATATAGGCCATGGTTAAAAAGGTGGTCAACCCGGCCGCGACCTCCTGCCTGGGCGTGGTTCCATTCTCTTCCAACTGAAAAAATCGCCACATCGTTCTCTCTCCTGGGTTTTTATGCAATCAACACAAATGGGACAGGTTTTAACAATCATCCCCAGGCGGGTCAATTGATTTCTGGAGATCATAAAGAAACTGCTTGACAAGGAACCAATCCGGAATAAAATAATCGCTTTTTTAGCTTGAAATAGGTGGTAAAAAATGGTTCGCCGGCACAGACAGATCGATTTGTCTTTGAATAATTTTAAAAAATATAGAGGAGGTTTGTTTTATGGCACAACAGATCGTCGATCGAAGGGATCAGGATTTTCTTCTGCATGAAGTCATGAATGTGGAAGCGCTGTCAAAAACGGAGAAGTTTGCGGATTTCAACAAAAAAACCATTGACATGATCGTGACCGAGGCACGGAACCTGGCGGTCAATGAGCTCTTGCCCGCCAACAAGATTGCGGATGTGGAAAACGGCCATCCGGAGGGGGTGCGCCTTGAAAACGGTGCGGTCAAGGTTCCGCCCTCCTTTCACCGGCCCTATAAACTCATCTGCGAAGGAGAGTGGATCGCCATGACGGATAATCCGGAGCATGGGGGTCAGGGAATGCCCAATACCGTTGCCACCGCCTGTCGAGAGCTCTTCAGCGGCGCCAACATGGCCATGATGATGTATCCGGGCCTCTCCCACGGCGCTGGAAAAATCATCGAGGAGTTTGGAACCCCCATCCAGAAAATGCTCTTTCTCAAAAAACTCTACAACGGAAAATGGGGCGGCACCATGTGTCTTACCGAACCGGAAGCAGGATCTAACGTGGGCGCGCTCACCACCACCGCCAAACCCAACGGGGACGGCACCTACTCCATTTCAGGAAGCAAGATCTTCATCTCCGGCGGTGACAGCGACCTGGTTGAAAACGTCATCCATCCGGTGCTGGCGAGAATCGAAGGGGCTCCCGAAGGAACCAAGGGGATCTCCCTATTCCTCGTTCCTAAAATCTGGGTGAATGAGGACGGCAGCCTGGGAGAGCCAAACGATGTGGCCATCACGGGCGTGGAAGAAAAAATGGGAATTCACGGAAGCTGCACCTGCTCCATCACCTTCGGCGGCAAGGGAAAATGCCGGGGAACGCTGATCGGCGAGGCGAATAAAGGCATGAAGGCCATGTTCCTCATGATGAACGAAGCCAGACTGGGCGTTGGTATGCAGGGCTACTCCCTGGGAAGCGCCTCCTATATGAACGCGGCGAACTATGCCAGGGAAAGAGTTCAGGGGCCAAACCTCTTGAAAGCCATCTTTGACAAGGCGGCCCCCTCCGTTCCCATCATTCAGCACCCGGATGTGAAACGGATGCTCATCAACATGAAAGCCTACGTGGATGGCATGAGGGCGCTTATTTACTTTATTTCCAACTGTTTCGACCAGGTGGCCGTGGCGACCGACGAGACCGTAAAAGCCAAATATCAGGGATTGATCGAGATCCTCACCCCCGTCTGCAAGGCCTACTGCACGGACAAGGGATTCGATGTCTGCACCACCGGCGTTCAGATATATGGCGGGTATGGCTTCTGCAGTGAATTTCCCCAGGGCCAGCTCATGAGGGACTGCAAGATCACGAGCATCTACGAGGGAACAAACGGCATTCAGGCCATGGATCTTCTGGGAAGAAAACTCGGAATGAACAAGGGCAAACCCATGATGGACCTCCTCTTTGAAATCAACACCAAGATCAAAGAGGCGAAAGAGGTGGGCCTCTCCGATATGGCCGGAAAAGTAGAGGCGGCCGTTAACAAATTCGGTGAAATTGCCATGCTGATGGGAAAAACCGCCATGTCCGATAAGCTCATGGACGCATTTGCGGAAGCGGTTCCCTTCCAGGAAGCGGCAGGGGACGTCATCATGGCGTGGCTCCATATCTGGAGGGCCACGATCGCCTCAAAAGCACTTTCCCAGAACGTCAAGAAAAAAGATGAGCCCTTCTATCAGGGTCAGGTAAAAACCGCCCAGTATTTCGTTGACCAGATCCTTCCGGTGACCCTGGGCAAGATGGAGGCCATTAAAAATATGACCGCGACCATCATGGAGATTCCTGAGGAAGCCTTTATGATGTAATTACCCTTACGGACCGGGCTACCCAATCAGAATCGTTGTTGGCCTCCGGCGGCTCTTGCCGGGGGGCAACCTTTTGAAAAGGTTGCCAAATGGGTTTTAAATAGAATTTTAAATAGAGAAGATGAGAAAGTGAGGGTTCCGTGATCGTTATTGAGCATCCCTTTTGAACACATTTCCTGCTAACTTGAACATCGCGTTTTACCCCCATATATTTGTCAAACTTTTAAAAAGGTTAGCCCCCGGCAGGACCGCCGGAGGCATCAAAAAAAATGGCGTTTCAATGATTTTTTGTAACCATTCAGCAGCGATTCATCAAGATGGCGAAAAGCCCGTTTTGTTCGTTCCCTTTTTTTTTCGGGAGCTTCTTGGCTTTTCGCCACTAAAACAACGCCATACTGAATAGTTACGACTTTTTTCTAATATCGGTAATGTTCCGGTTTATAAGGCCCTTCCACAGAAAGCCCTAAATAATCGGCCTGTTCTTGGGTGAGCTTGGTCAATTTCGCTCCAAGCCTGCCCAGATGGAGCCTCGCCACCTCTTCGTCGAGGGTCTTCGGCAGGGTATAAACCTTGTTCTCATGGGCCTTTGTCGCCAAAGCAATCTGGGCGAGACACTGGTTGGTGAAGCTGTTGCTCATGACAAAACTGGGGTGTCCGGTGGCGCATCCCAGGTTGACGAGCCGGCCTTCCGCAAGGACAATGATCGAGCGCCCGGACTTGAGGGTCCACTTGTCCACCTGGGGTTTGATGTTCAGCCGCTTTAACCCCTGGGTTTTCTCCAGGTAGCTCATCTCAATTTCGCTGTCAAAATGGCCGATATTACAGATGATCGCTTCATCGCGCATCATCTCCATATGCTCGCCGGTGATCACGTGATAGCAGCCCGTGGCGGTTACGAAAATATCTCCCAAAGGAGCCGCCTCTTCCATGGTCAGGACCTGGTATCCTTCCATCATGGCCTGGAGAGCACAGATGGGGTCGATTTCCGTCACGATGATCCTCGCGCCAAATCCCCGGAGAGATCTCGCGCAACCCTTTCCAACATCTCCAAACCCGCAGATGACCGCCACCTTTCCGGCGATCATGATATCGGTCGCCCGTTTGATGCCATCTGCAAGGGACTCCTTGCATCCATAGAGATTGTCGAATTTGGATTTCGTAACCGAATCGTTAACATTAATCGCCGGGAAAAGAAGGGCATCCTTGCTCGCCAGGTGGTAGAGCCGGTGCACACCGGTCGTTGTCTCTTCAGAGACGCCCTTGACCTTCTTGGCGACGGTCTGCCAGTGGGTGGGATTTTTTTGGTAGGTATGGCGAAGCCGGTCGATGAGACACTTCATGTCCGCGCTATCGTATTGCCGGTCAAGGAGTGAGGGATCTTTTTCGATATTCACCCCTTCATGGATCATGAGCGTGGCGTCGCCGCCGTCATCCACAATCAGGTCCGGGCCGCTGCCGTCAGGCCATGTGAGGGCCATTTCGGTGCACCACCAATACTCTTCCAGGTTCTCCCCCTTCCAGGCGAAGACCGCGGCGGTTCCCTTGTGGGCGATGGCCGCCGCCGCGTGATCCTGGGTTGAAAAAATATTGCAGGAGGCCCAGCGGATATCGGCGCCCAACGCTTTCAATGTATCGATGAGCATGGCCGTCTGGATGGTCATATGAAGGCTGCCCGTCACTTTCAATCCCTTCAGGGGTTTTTCCTTGCCATATTTTTCCCGGACAGCCATCAGGCCCGGCATTTCATTTTCCGAGAGCTGCATGTCCTTCAATCCGAAATCGGAAAGGGACATATCGGCAACCTTGTTTTTTAAAGTCAAATCCAATTCCCAAAATGCCAACGCGAAGTCTCCTTTATTTTCATTATTTTTTCATTCACGCCCCGTCCCGTTATTTCATCAATCCATTGAACGGGCGTATCTCGCTTTATCAGGAAACGCGCTCACCGTTGGAGCGCTTGATATACCATCCCATCAAAAAGTCCGATTATTATGATATGGCTTCAACTATCGGTCAAGGAATAATCTTTAAAAATCGCCTCTCTTTTTTTTATCATTCCTAAAAAAAAGTTGCATGATCAAGGCCGGATAAGGTAATATGTTTTATCAAACAGAATCTTTTCACTGGATATGAAAACCACTATATGGCACTCGGTATGTTTGGGTGTTACAATCATCCGAAAAAACCACTCTTTTTTTTTCTTACGAAGCAAGGAGGCAATGTGGATTTAAAACAGATGGGAGAAAATCTTGGTCTTGAGCCAGTCGAATTTGCGGACATCGTAACGCTTTTTGTCACCACAGCCGAATCGGATATTGAAAAAATCAGAAAAGGAGTGCTGCATAAAGACGCATTAAGCGTGTCAGAGGCCGCCCATTCCCTCAAAGGCTCTTCCGGTAACCTGGGATTCCTTCAAATGTCGGACGTTGCGTTAACGGCTGAAAAAAAGGCCAGTGAAAATAATCTCACCGGATTCGAGGATATGACGCGAATTCTGACAGACCACCTCAATGAGATCAAAACCCTTCTCAAGCAGGTCTGACATTCAAAACATATTTTTGCCTATCCTCCTCCCTGCGCCCTGAAACGTCTGTAGGCTATGTTTCAACCCTCTCACCCATTCTTAAGCAGAGGTTCAATGAATTCGAACAACCGACTTTCAATACTCGTAGTTGACGATAACCCCGTGAATGTCAAAATGCTCGAAACATGTCTTGCCAAAGAAGGGTACCGGGTCATCACCGCCCTTGACGGTCCATCGGCAAGAGAGATTGTTCTCCGGGAACACCCGGACCTCATTCTCCTTGATATCCAGATGCCAGAAGAGAACGGATTCGACGTCATCCGGTCGTTAAAAAGCAAGGCCGCCACCGCCTCCATCCCGGTTCTTTTCATCACAGGCGTAAGTGAAATCAAAGCCAAACTGGAGGGATTTGAGCTGGGCGCCGTGGATTACATCACCAAACCATTCGAAACCCAGGAGGTCATTGCGAGGGTGGGTCTGCACCTGAAACTCTCCATCGCCACCAACTCGCTGATCACAAGTCAGGCCGAAAAATTGAAACAGATCACTGAAGCGCAGGTCTCCCTTCTCACCACCCCGGACCAGCACCCCAACGCCAATTTCGGCGTTCACTATATCGCGCTACAGGAGGCCGGGGGAGACTTTTACGAAGTTCTGCCGATTACCGAAGAGATTTATGGCTACTTTATCGCTGATTTCTCAGGCCATGATATCAGCACCAGCTATCTGACCACATCGGTCAAGGCCTTGTTAAAGCAGAACTGCTCGCCGATCTACCACCCCCTGGAGAGCATGAAAATGATCAACGATGTTCTGGTGGAGATTCTCCCCGCCGGAAAATACCTGACCGCCAACTATGTACTCCTCAATAGAAGAAAAAATCAGGTTACGATCATCAGCGCCGGACACCCTCCGGTCTGTTACGTACCTGTGGACGGAGCGCCGGAACTGATTGAACTGAAAGGGGACGTCATCGGTATCTTCAAGGATGTCCTTTTCGGCTCCAAGGTTATTAAAGTGCAAAAGGGAGACCGGCTCTTTCTATACACGGACGGGATTATCGAGTCTCTGGGACAAAAAATAGTCTGGACCGAAGGTGCCGAAAAAATTCTCACGTCATGCGACGCGGTGAGGAATGTTCCGATCCGGCAAGCGCCTGAAGCCATTTTCCACCATATCCGGAAAGGAGAATCGCCCCTGGAAGACGATATCGTCATTGTGGGATTTGAAATTTAAACGCCTGAACGCTTTCATCATTCAGGCTCTTTTTGATTAACCTTCATCATCGTAAGAGCTGATACTAAATTAATGATTGACACAGCGGACACATTACCCTTTCACATCGAAATAACACAAGAGAGCCTTTCCATCTTTCTCTGCTCCAGCATGGAGAATATTGACAAGGCGAGCGACGAAACAAAAAAGTTTCTAGAGAACAAGGGGCTCTCCTGCGTCATCTTTGATATTTGCCTGGTGTTGCGCGAAGGATTGTCAAACGCCGTCAGACATGCCCACCATTCAGACCCCCGTAAAATGATTAAGTATGTGTTGAAAGTCCAGGAAAAGGATCTGGTGATGGAAATTGAAGATCAGGGAGAGGGGTTTGACTGGGAAACCGCCATCAGACATATGTCCCACCTTGAGCAGGGACCGCTCCTGGAACACGGCAGAGGTTTTAAAATCATGACGGAGTATGTCACTGAAATCAAATATAACAAAAAAGGGAACAAACTCACCCTGACCAAGCGCGTCAAAAAAT
>JAGVHJ010000453.1 GCA_020056645.1 Desulfobacterales bacterium | reverse complement strand
TATTAAATAAGATTACAGAACTCGATATTATTCCACCTTCTGAAACCATTCTGTAACCCCCCTTCTCCCTTTTTTTCACTCCAATGGAGAAATAGCGCCCGTTTCTGCTTTTCCTTCCGCCGCCTCCTTTTTGACCATTATCGTAAGAAGCCTTATCATTTCCTTGTTCTGCGCAATCATTTCATTGTATTTAAAAAGCATTTCATCATACCGTTGGAGCATCTCCTTATTCTGCTCAAACAGTTTATTGAGGGCTCTTGTGGTATAAAGGGTTCCCAGGGCCGCCTGTTCGAGTTTATAGTCTGAATTAACAGAACTGTTGGGCGCGGGTTTCGCGGCTTCGAACTCCTTTTCAAACTGATTAATCATATCATCCATGGATTCGCCGGATGCCCCCTGGGTCATCAGAAGGAGCAAGAGAAGCGATAATATGACACCTCTTCCCAATTTCACATGGAAATGATTGTCTTTCATGGCAGAGATCCTTCTTTATTTTGGTGTTGCCTGATCATAGACAAAGCGCCACTCCGAATAAATTAATGCTGTTTCAAAACGGGCATATTCTCTGGGGAATTCCGATACTTTCAGAGGCTTTTCCCTACTCTTGCTGAATACCCCCTTGATCTTCCCGTTTTTATCACGAATGATGCCCCATTCGCCACTCTTTGTCATGGGATCCCGGTAAATGCGCCGCACGTGTCTCTTAATCGTCATAGAGCGGGGATCTTTCAATAACGCCTCTAACGTTGGGGGGTAGAAACCGCTCCTCCCCCGAACGCCACCCTGGTAGTAAGATTTGATCCCCTTCCGGAGTTGATCGCCTCTGAAGAGCAGCTCTTTTTCATTTTCCCGTTTAATCATTGTCCGCCAATAGTGATTCGCTCCCATCAGCGAAATACCAAAAACGGTCGTCATAAAGAGCACGGCCAGAAGCGTAAATCCATTTGGTCCCGCCTTCCTGGAAGATGGAGGCGTGTTATTTTCGTGTCTTATATGACTACCATTCATTGTAAGGCACACCATCGAGACTGACCAGATTGGAGCCGCTGTGAATATCGAAGACTGCGCCCTCCACGCCCTCCCCATCCGGCGGAATCAGAACCCATGTGGTATCGCTCGATGTAAAGGGGTCCTTGGGGAGACTCCGGATATATTTTTCTTCGGATAGGGCGGAAAGGGAGTCTGGATATTTTCCATGGTCCGAATAGTATTGATCGATCACATCCCGCACGACAAAAAGGGTTCGAAGCAGGGAGGTTTCTCGGGCCCGGATAACGGCTTTCTGGAAGTTTGGAATGGACATGGTCGCAAGAATACCGATCAAGGATATGACAATCATCATTTCAATCAGGGTAAACCCTTTTTGATCGAAGGTTCGAGGGTATCGCCTCACGTCACCACTCCTTATAAGAAGTGCCGTCAAGGGCTTTTTTATCACTTTTCGAATAGACATCGTAAACATCCTGCCCTCCCCACATCGCACTGTCGCTATCATCCGCGTATGATCGCATTCCCCACTCTCCTTCTTCGGTCATGGGATCCCGGGGAATTCGCCTTAAAAATTTGACTCTTTTCTTTTCAGGTCCTTTAAGATAGATCCCTTGAACCAGAACTTCAAGCGTTGCAGGATAGCCATTTGAAAAGGCTTCCTTTGGGATCAATCCCTCGTCGGCCATTTTTTTATAAGAATCAATGGCGGTTCTGAGGGTTCTTAAATGGTATTTCAACTCAATCTCCTTGGCTCGTTTATAGCTTGCCTGGGAAAGGGGGATAACGCCGGTCATTAAAATAGAGAGAATGGCCATGGTGAAAATAAGCTCGATCAGGGTTACGCCCCTCTCTTCCGATAATCCTTGATAGTGTTTCATCCTTGAAAAGCATCCCGCCGGGCCATCACATGAATATCCTTGGCGAACTCCTTCCGATTGCCAAAGAGGAGGAGGGCGTTACGGGCCTCTCCCATACTTTTGAACCGGCCGACAAAAACCCGGTGGTAGAGCCCCTTACCCGGAATCTCCGCTGAAACTGAAAACGCATCGTGCCCGAGGGTTTTTAATTCCCGGACCCGGTCATCGGTCATTTTCTGAGTTTGATAGGAATTGACATGGATACTGTAAGGCGTTGCAAGGGCCCAGAGCGACGCCTTCGCCTCTTCTGTCATTCTCCGTGGATCTTTGCTGAGTATCTCGTTCGTCTTTTTTTCTGGAGTCGATTCGACCTCCTTCTCGGAAGAAGAATTTTTCAGGAGTCCCTGTGAGGGAGGCGCCATACGCCGCATATCGATCGATTGATTGGATCGTATCCGTTTTTGTGTCGCCATCTCTCTGAAATAGTCCTTGTTGGGAAAATCCTGGTAATTGTTCTCCTTTTTTTCCGGGTTATCATAGGGCTCGTTTAAAGAAAAATCCCTCTCTTTTCCCGACCAAAGCTCCCGGATATTTCTTTCGGGCATCTCCTGGGTTTTGATAACAAAGGGAGTGATGACCATCAGGATGTCGGTTTCTGAATCATCCATATCGAAATTGGAAAAAAGGGTTCCCAGAACCGGCAGGGAGCTCAGGAAGGGAATCTTCTTCAAATTCTCCCGTTCCTCGTCGCTGATCAGCCCACCAATCACGATCACCTCTCCATCCTTCATGGTGAGGACCGTCTTCGCGTTCCTGGTTCTGATGGCATACTGGGGATCTGAAACCGTTCCCACATTATTTCCCAGGCCGCTCACCTCAAGGGAAAGGGTGAGGGAGATTTCGTTCATCATATTGATGACCGGCATGGTCTCAAGCTTGATTCCCACATCCTGATAGGCGTAATCATAGGTTTCATTACCATTTGAATCGACCATCCGGTTGGAACGGATAGGCACTCTATCTCCCACGTGAATGAACGCCTTTTCGAGATTTTTAACCCGGATCTGGGGTTTGGCCAGTATTTTTGTGTCTCCATCCCGTTTTAAAAGGTTGATGGTTGCGGTCGGCAGTGACAAAAGCAGTTCTTTGTTGGAGAGGCCGTCTAACGAATAAAGGGAGGCGAAGGAGGCGCGCGCCGAATCGGTTTTGATCTCCGTCGTTTCCGGACCGATGCCCAGGGAGATGCTGTCTGAAAACTCGAGTCCAAGCTGTTTTTCCTTGTCCCGTTTCACTTCCAGGATCTCAACATTCAGCAACACTTCGGAAGGCGCTCTATCGTTGGCGCTTATTATTCGGGAGGCGAGTTCCACCACTTCGCTGGTGCCGCGGATCACGATGGTGTTCAGTTTCTCATTGGCGGAAATATCGGGATTTTTCAATATCTTCGAGAGAATGGAGATCATCTTGTTCGCTTCGATATTTTCCAGGTAAAAGGTCCGGATTTTCAAATCTTCATACTCCTTGGCCTTTTCCGGTGTGTTCGGATAGATCAGCATGGTTTTATCGTTGATGACACGGGCCGATAGCGAATTGGTGCGAAGCAGCACATCGATAAACCGGTCAAAAGAGACGTCGGTCATGAAAAGAGTAACATCGGTCTCCCTCATGTCCTTGTCAAAAACGAAATTGATACCTGAGATTTGAGAGAGGGCCTCAAACACATTGACGATAGGGGTTTTCCTGAATTTGAGTGAAATCGGCGCCGACGAAATCGATCGAAGCTGGTACTCGGGTGGAAGTTTTTTTCCCTTCTCCTGCGTATCATCGGCTTTAAAAAAAGAGAGGAGCTTTTGCGCGCCTTCGTGATCGGGGTTCAACTGTAGCGATTTTTCCAGAGACTCCCTTGCCTTGCCATAGGAGCCTCTTTTCATGAGCCGCTCCCCATCGGCAAATAAGGATTGGGCCGACTTCATCTTCTCGGCTTTTCTGATGAGAGACTTTGCC
>JAGVHJ010000531.1 GCA_020056645.1 Desulfobacterales bacterium | reverse complement strand
GCAACACCTGTTCCCATCCCGAACACAGAAGTTAAGCTCGACCGCGCCAATGGTACTGCATGGGCAGCTGTGCGGGAGAGTAGGTCAATGCCGAAATTCTCCAATCTAAAACGCCTATGACCCCTTCTACCTTTCTCACGGTCCATAGGCGTTTTACTTTTGGTAAATTCAATAAATGAATCTTGACTTTGATAGATAACTTCACTATAGAAAAATATCATTTTAGTCGTGACATAAATTGAATATTTTTCCAATGCTTGTCCGATTATTAATTTAATGCCGTTGCCGAAGTGGTGGAATTGGTAGACACGCTAGACTTAGGATCTAGTGCCGTAAGGCGTGGGGGTTCAAGTCCCTTCTTCGGTACCATTAAATATAGCCTTATCTTCTATGAAAAGACCATCAATCCACTCCTCTATCGCAATTTTTTTATTCCACCTTAGTTTTTCATTGCCAATTCAATATGATTCTGTAATTTGAAGGACTGAATCACAAACTAATAGGTTCCATGCCTTCAAGGATAATCACTGAGACGCGGCTTTTAAATAGGTGACAAACGCGATTTTCATACAAAGAGATACGATGATATATGAACACGCTCTTATCCTATAACCAATATCCAAAAGAACCGGTGGTGCTTGAGAATTTATCCATCAAGTTCATGAAACAATCCTTATTTATTCCTCTCTCGCTTCAGGACAACTCCCTTCACATCGCCATGAGCGATCCTTCTGATTACTATACAATAGACGCCCTGAAAATGGCCTATGGATACCGCCTTGAAATTTCAAAGGGAAAACCAGACGATATTCTTGAAACCATAGAGCGGCTCTATGGATCGGGAAGCGAATCCATTGAGACAATTATTGAGGAAGCGGGAAAAGACATATTCGAAATACAAGCCAACGGCGATGCCGATATCAATCATCTAAGGGATCTCGCCTCAGAGGCCCCCATCATCCGGCTGGTCAACAGATTGATATTAAGCGCCATTGAGATGAAAGCGAGCGATATTCACTTTGAACCATTCGAAAAATCTTTCAAAGCGAGATATCGAATAGATGGAATTTTACATGAAGCGGAATCTCCACCCCCACGACTTCAGGCCGCCATCATTTCCAGGGTGAAAATCATGGCGAAGCTTGACATCGCAGAGCGACGGCTTCCTCAAGATGGACGTATCAAATTGAAAATCAGTGACAAGGAGATCGATTTCAGGGTCTCCACCATTCCCACCCTCTATGGCGAGAGTCTGGTCATGCGCATTCTCGACCGGGAGACTCTGGTCTTGGATTTGGAACAATTGGGGTTTCCTAAAAGTATTCTCACGCAGTATAATGACGTCATTCGCCAGCCCTATGGGATGATTCTGGTGACCGGCCCCACTGGCAGTGGCAAAACATCGACGTTGTATACAACCCTCTCAAAGATCAATTCCACCGAAAACAAGGTGATCACCCTTGAAGATCCCATTGAATACCAACTTGAAGGCATCAATCAGATTCAAGTCAAACCAAAGATTGGGTTGACTTTCGCGAGTGGACTGCGAGCCATTGTCCGTCAGGACCCGGATATCATCCTTGTTGGTGAAATTAGGGATAAGGAAACCGCTGAGATCGCCGTTCAATCGGCCCTGACCGGCCATTTGCTTTTCAGCACCCTTCATACAAATGATGCGTCAGGCGCGATTACACGGCTCCTTGATATGGGCGTTGAACATTTTCTGCTAAGTTCCACTCTTTTAGGAATTCTCGCCCAGAGACTCGTTCGGGTGATATGTCCGGTTTGTAAAGAAAAGATAACGCCTGAAAAGCGATTGATTCATTCAATGGGAATGACCCCGGAGAGTATCGATGGGGTTATCTTTTATGTGGGAAAAGGGTGTGATGCATGCCGGCATACGGGTTTTTCCGGAAGAATGGCCATTTTTGAATATCTGCCTGTCGACGATGAAATCAGAGAAAAGATCATCGGCAGGTCAAGTACCGAAGTGATTAAAAAAACCGCCATTAAAAATGGCATGATTACCTTACGGCAGGATGGATGGAATAAGATCAGGGAAGGAATTACAACCATCCCGGAGGTCCTCCGGGTAACATTATAGGGGAATATGCCCGTTTTTTCGTACAAATCCACCGATCCGTCCGGAAAGGTCGTTACCGGTAGCCTCGAAGCCTCTAATGAAAGAGAAGTGGTGAGGCATCTTCATGAAATGGGGAATATTCCCATCCGGATCACCGAGGGCCGCAATGTAAACGAGAATCTGCTAAATAGATTCAACGTGGGTTTAACCCGTCTTTTTTCAAGGGTGTCGACCCGTGAAGTGCTGATGTTCACGCAAGATCTTGCTGCATTACTCAGCGCCGGCCTCCCCCTTGACAGAGCCCTCTCAGTTCTCATCGATGTGGCGGAAAAGGAAAGATTTAAAGAGATCATATCGGAAATATTAAAATCGGTACAAGGGGGGAGTTATCTTTCAGATGCGCTGGCCAAGTATCCCAGGGCTTTTTCAGATTTTTACGTGAGCATGATCCGGGCCGGCGAAGCAGGTGGGGTGCTTGAAAAAGTGCTTGAACGGTTGGGCGAATCTCTTGAAACGGCGCAGGATCTGACCGATTATATCAAATCCGCACTCGTATACCCCATTTTTCTCCTGCTGGTCGCCGGCATGTCGATTATCGTGCTCATGACCTTTGTCATACCGAAATTCTCAATGTTGTTTTCGGACATGGGAGGAGCCATTCCCTGGTCCACCAAAATACTTCTCGCGTTAAGTGAGGCGCTTAGGGGATATTGGTGGGCGATGATTCTGCTTATTCTGGCCCTGTACGCGGCATTTTTAAGGTATTTGAAGACTCCCTATGGCAGGCTTACCGTGGATAAATTTAAAATCAGCGCGCCCTTGATCGGTACGGTGATCCGCCAGATCGAAGTCGCGCGCTTTGCGCGGACGCTGGGCACCCTTACCCAGAGCGGAGTTCCCATCCTTGAAGCCTTAAATCTGGTTAGAGGAATTATTGGCAATAAAATTGTTGCCGGGTTTATGGAAAATGTTTATGAAAGAGTCAAAACAGGGGGGCGGCTCTCCAGTCCATTGAGTGAGATTGGTATTTTCCCACCCCTTGCCATTCAGATGATCACTGTTGGAGAGGAGACTGGCCGACTTGATGACATGCTTTTGAGGGTCGCTGAAAATTTCGAAAAAATTGTTAAAAATAAAGTAAAGGGTCTGATCAGCATGCTTGAGCCCGCCATGATACTGGTCATGGGGTTGGTTGTGGGATTCATTGTCGTGTCCATGCTCATGGCCATTTTCAGCATGAATGATATGCCTTTTTAGAAAGGAACACTATGCAGTTCAATCATCGCTCCATAAGAAAAAACGATCATCAGAAAGGGTTCTCTCTGATTGAGCTTCTGATTGTAATGGTTATCCTCGGGCTGCTGGCGGCCCTGGTGGGCCCAAGGATGTTCGGAAAAGTCGATAAATCCAAACAGAAAGCCGCTAAGACCCAGATTGCTCTTTTCGAAACATCTCTAGATATGTACAGACTCGATATGGGAAAATATCCAACCACCGAACAGGGCCTCAAGGCCTTGCGGACAAAACCGGAAGAGGCCGACATCTGGGATGGGCCTTACATTCCCAAGGATATTCCCCTTGATCCCTGGGGACATGAATATCTTTACAAAAGTCCAGGTGATAATGGGGATTATGATATTATCTCCACGGGCGCTGACGGTAATATCGGCGGCGAGGGGATTGATAAGGATATCGTGAGCTGGCAAGATATTGAGGGGCCGGATAATCAAGCTGGCAAATAAGTTAATGAATCGAGAAAAGGGCTTCTCTCTGCTTGAGCTGCTGGTCGTATTGGTTATTATTTCTCTTATGACAGCCATGATTCTCCCGAGGATGGGAGGGACGCTGAATACAGTCCATTTAAAGAGCGCGGCGAAAAAAATGGCGTCACTTCTCCGGTATGCGAGAAACACCGCTGTTTCGGAACATCTGATAACACATGTAAAATGTGATTTTGAGGGCAGCAAAATCCTGCTGTTTGTTCAAAGTGAAGTCTCAGATGGTCATGCCCTCGCATCGAATGTTACGAAGGGGCGTGTTGACTCTCAGAAGCAATTGGACGATGAGGAAGGCGAGAACCCGCCATTGCAGACCTATGGTCTTCCCAAAGGGGTCCGGTTTGAAAAGGCGGTTACGTTAAAAGGCGTTGAAAAAACCGACGGGTTTGAGGTTTTGTTTTATTCCGGAGGAAACAGCAGCGGCGGAGAAATCACGCTGATCAATGAGAAGGGGAGACGATATTCAGTGAATGTGGATTTTATTACCGGAACCGTGCGAGTGGTGGAGTGATGATAGAGAAAATTTCAATCACCATTCCCGTATATAATGAAGAGAAGAATATACGGGAGCTGTATGAAAGACTGACCCGTGTATTGAATAAAATCACCTATGATTCGGAGATTATTTTTGTCAATGATGGCAGCCAGGATGGTTCCGGAAAAATCATGAATGAGATCGCCGATCAGGATTCAAGAGTACAGGCCATTCATTTTACAAGAAATTTCGGCCAGACCGCAGCCATGATGGCGGGGTTCGATTTCTCAGATGGGGACATCATTGTTCCCATGGACGCAGACCTTCAAAATGATCCGGACGATATCCCCAAGCTTCTTGAGAAGCTGGAAGAGGGGTATGACATCTGCTCCGGGTGGCGAAAGAATAGGCAGGACAGCTATATTAAAAGAAATCTGGTCAGCCGAATCGCAAACAAGCTGATATCGAAAATTTCCGGGGTGACGCTGAAGGATTATGGCTGCACCATGAAGGCCTACAGACGGAATGTGATCAAAGGGGTCCGGCTCTATGGTGAAATGCACCGGTTCATTCCCATTTATGCAAGCTGGGAAGGCGCTAAAATCGCGGAAATTCCTGTCAACCACCATCCTAGAATCCATGGCAGCTCCAGCTATGGCCTGGAGAGAACGATCAAGGTGATCCTGGATCTCATTGTCGTAACCTTTCTCGATAATTACGCCCAAAAGCCCATCTATGTTTTCGGCGGGTTCGGATTTCTCTGTTTCCTCTCGTCGATTTCCACCCTCTTGTATGCGACCTATTTGAAATTTATAAAAGGGATCGCTTTCATTTTAACACCGCTGCCGCTCATTTCGCTGATGGCCTTTGTGACGTCAATCATGTGTGTTTTACTTGGGTTGCTCGCTGAAATGATCATGCGGACCTATTATGAGTCCCAGGGAAAGAGGGTCTACCTCATATCCGAGATCAGAAGCCGTGGGGAAGATGTCTGATGTGCGGCATCGCCGGATTTGTTGGCAATGGAACCCAGGATGACATCCGCCGCATGACGGAGGCGCTGACCCACCGAGGCCCCAATGATTCCGGTATATGGAGTGACCCGGTTTCGGGGATCTATCTGGGTCATCGAAGGCTTTCCATTATCGACATCAACGATGGCCACCAGCCAATGGTCACGGCGGATGGCCGTTTCGTGATCGTTTTCAATGGCGAAATCTATAATTGTTTCGAGTTGAGAGAAGCTCTCGAAGCAAAAGGCCATGTGTTTGTGACCGACCACTCGGATACGGAGGTGTTGCTCCATGGCTTTAACGCGTGGGGCGAAACCCTTCCAAACCGGTTAAATGGTATGTGGGCGCTCGCCATCCTGGATCGATGGCGGAAAACTCTTTTTCTCAGCAGGGACCGATTCGGAAAAAAACCGCTCTTTTATTCTTTTCAGGATCATACCTTCGCCTTTTCATCGGAACTCTCTTCAGTGGCGAAACATCCCTCTATCACGCTCTCCCCCTCCCTTTTAAGCCTTAAAAAATATTTCGCCTATGGATATATTCCCGCACCCAATTCGTTATACCATCAGGTGCATAAATTACCGGGTGGGTTTAACCTGACGGTCGATCTGTCGAATTTTTCAATAACCGTAAAAAAATATTGGGATTTTATTCTGGAACCCGTCGATTCTATCCCCGACCATCCAGAAGCTGTATGGGGCGACGCTCTCCGGGAGCAGATCGAAAGGGCGGTGAAACGGCGGCTGATATCCGATGTGCCTGTCGGTGTTTTTTTAAGTGGAGGAATCGATTCCTCGGCTGTCACGGCCTTTGCCTCGAAATTGAGAGCAGGGCAAGGCCTTGACACCTTTTCAGTCGGATTTTCAGAGGCGAGTTTCGACGAATCGGTTTACGCCAGGCAGGTAGCTGATTTTTTCAATACCCGCCACCACAGTGAGCTTCTTTCCGTGGAAAAGGCTCGCACGCTTCTTCCAGCGATTCTCTCTATGCTGGACGAACCCATGGGAGACAGTTCCCTCTTGCCGACCTACCTCTTGTGCCGGGAGACGGTGAAACACGTCACGGTCGCCCTGGGAGGGGATGGCGCAGATGAACTCTTCGCAGGTTACGATCCGTTCAAGGCGCTAAAACTTGCCGAATTTTATCAGAAAATAATTCCCAGGCCCATTCACCACGCCATTCGATGGGTGATGGGCTTGATGCATGTGTCCCATGCGAACATGAGCCCTGATTTTAAGATCAAGCGAACATTGCGGGGGCTCTCCTATCCCAAAAAGTTCTGGAACTCCATATGGCTGGGCCCCCTTTCACCAGCCGAAATTGAGGCGGTATTCTTCGAACCCTGTGATATGGAGTCGGTCTACTCCGAAGCGATATCCTGCTGGGACGGGTGCGGACAGGATAATCTGGTTGACAAGACACTCCAGTTCTATACCAAGCTCTATTTGCAGGATGATATCCTTGTCAAAGTGGATCGGGCGAGCATGATGAACTCGCTGGAGGTGAGAGCGCCGTTTCTTGATATTGAACTGGTCGATTTTGTAAGAAAAATTCCCTGGAACTATAAATACCGTAACGGCCAGACCAAATATATTTTAAAAAAAGCCCTGGAACCGCTCTTGCCTAAAGAGATCCTCCACCGGCCTAAAAAAGGATTTGGAGCGCCAATCGGAGCGTGGTTTAAAAAGGGGCTGCTGGAGATTGAGTGCGATAGACCCATCCCCCATATCGATACAAACCAGGTGGGGCGGATGATTGAGGCCCATCAAAAAAATCAGGTAGATCATCGGGCCTTTCTCTGGAACTACTGGATTCTTTCCTTTTTTGAAATGAACAATGGCTGATGGTGACGCGATGCATCTTTTGATGATCAATTACGAGTATCCGCCCATTGGGGCAGGTGCGGCCAAGGCCACCCGCAGTATGGCGAGATATCTGGTCAAAAAAGGGCATGGGGTGACGGTTCTCACATCCGCTTTCGGCGATCTGCGAGGCCAGAGCCGTGAGGAGGGGGTCGAGGTCTTAAGAATTCCATCTCTTCGAAAAAGAGCGGCTCAATCCAATATGGCTGAGATGTTTTGCTTCCTCATGTCCGGATTTCTTTGTTTGCCGGGCTTGATGAGAGGGCGGAAGATTGATGGGACGATCGTCTTTTTCTCCTTTCCATGCGGCCCGTTGGGTCTATGGGGACGCGTACTTAAAAAGATCCCCTACGTGGTCTCTTTAAGGGGCGGGGATGTGCCTGGAAACGAGGCCTCTTTGAATTCGATTCACAGGCTGCTGACCCCTCTCCGACGACTCATTTTCAGGCATGCGTTATCGGTCGTGGCGAACTCCGAGGGATTGCAACAGCTCTCGGAAAAGGCGGATCCCTATCCGGTGATGGTGATTCCCAATGGGATTGATCCCCACTTATTTCATCCTTCCACCGGCAAAAGACGAAAAAAAAACCGGCTGCTCTTTGTGGGCCGGTTTCAGGCTCAGAAGAATCTTTTGTTTCTTCTAAATCAGGTGGAACTTGCCTATCAACAGACAGGGGCCGATTTTCAACTGGATTTTGTGGGTGATGGTCCCTTGAAGGATGAGCTTGTAAAGCTCTCCAGAACATTGGCCTGTAGGGATAAGATTTATTTTCACGGGTGGTGCGATTCATCACGATTAAGAGCGTTCTATCAGGAGGCCCATTTTCTTATTAATCCTTCCTTTTGTGAGGGCATGTCCAACGTGGTTCTTGAGGCCATGGCCTGCGGGTGCCCTGTGATCGCGAGCAATGTGCCTGGGCATCAGGAGATTGTTCAACATGGGAAAACCGGTTTCTTATTTGACCTTGGGAAACCGGAACAGTTTCAGGAGCTGCTGGCAGGGATATTGAGTGGTTATTTAAATGTTCCATTTGAGAACGATATCGCGTCTTTTGAAACGCGCTTCTATTCGTGGGAGGAAACGTCCGGCCGATATCTCGATATCTTTCAGCGTGCCATTGATTGAGCCGGTGGAATGCCCGGTAAAATGAGCTGTCCGAAAAAATGAAAATTCGGTTCAGGGGAATCGCATGTGGAATAGGGCTTGGTGAGTGATTTAAGTCATAACTTGAATTGATGATCAATAACTCCGGCGGCCCGCTTTTAAAAAGCGGGGCAAAG